>WQUN01000070.1 GCA_009782085.1 Bacillota bacterium | reverse complement strand
CGAAGGACGGCGCCGGCAACGCGATCCCGAACTTCACGCCCATTTTGGCCGCGGCGACGATCGGACAGCCGTTCAGCTACAACGCCCCGTACATACTGGGGTGGAACCTGGCCGACGGCGAAGCCGCGACGAAGGTCATCAACTCGGTCATGGCGGACGACACCATTACCTTCAAATACACCCAGACCACGGGCAACGTGCTGGTAGTGCTGAAGGAGGGCGACTCTTACGGGAGGATCATCAAGACGCTCAGCGCCGGTGAGACCCTGACGGCGTCGAACTCCCCGATGACGATACCGATCCCGGATCTGAGCGGCGACAACTACACTCGTGTCCCCGGCCAGTCCGTGAAGTCCGTCGAGTACAAGCCGAACGTCCCGCTCTACACGGTCGAGTATTACTACACGAAGGACACCCGCGACGTGAACGCCGCGGCTTACGGCGACGGCGGAACTTTGCTCGCCACCCTGCCGCAGGGCGCTTACCGTGTCGGCGAGGTCGCGACGATCCTGGCTCCGATGGTCAACGACCACAAGCTATTGACCGCGACTCCGCAGAACGTGATCGTCGTGGCGGGCTCGGGCGCGCAGGAAGTGCGTTTCGACTACACTTCCAAGGCCAACGTGCAGGACGAGATCGTGATCGAGGCAGTAACACAGATCACGCCGGGCAATTACGCGATCCTTCAGAGCTTCTCGCTCACGGGCAACGCTGGAGAGAGCCTGATGGCCTCCGCGCCCGTGATAGCCGGCTACGCTCTGAAAGACGGCGAGAGCGCGTCGAAGACCGCGATAGTGCCCAGCATAGTAACATTCGAGTACGTAAGGAACGTCGTAACAGTCACCGTCAAGCTGAAAGACAGCGACGGAAATGCGATCGCGGCTCCGGCCGGCGTCCAGACGAGCTACGTAGTGGCCAAGGGCTCCGACTTCACGGCGTACGCGCCGCATATACCGGGCTATGAGCTTGCCGGCGCGCAGTCCGCGCCGTTCACGAACATCACGACGGATCAGGAAGTCACCTTCACCTATGTGGCCAGGGAAATCATGGCCGACAAGGAACTGGTGCCGATCACGGTAACCGGCATGGATATGAACGACCCGGCCGTCGTGCTCTACAGCTACATCACGAACAGGGAGAAGAACAGCGGCGCGTTCGACGTAACCGCTCCTCCCGTTTACGGATACGTTCTGGATCCGAGCACTCCGAGCCCGGCTACGCTAAACGTCGGTTCGACGGCGCTTTCGCTGACGTTCTACTATGATTCGCTGGCGACGCAGGTGACGATCCTCGCGGTGGACAACGCCACCCACGCGGTGCTGCAGACCATCATGGCGGACGCCTTGATCGGGCAGCCGTTCACCTACACGGCCCCGTCCATCCCCGGCTACGCGGTGCACGGCGGCGTGTACGTCATGACTATCGCCAGCGTCACAGCGGACAGTAAGCTGGCGTTCCAGTACGACGCGATACCGGACAACGGCACGGGCTTCTCGGTCACGGTCACTCTGGTGGACGCCGACAGCGGTGACACCATCATGTCGTACCCCGTGGCCGTGGACCTGAACTCCACGACGACCATCCCGGTCCCCGACCTGTCGGCCAGCTTCTACACGGCTCTGGACAGCCCGGAGCAGGTGACGTTCGACGGCACGGAATCCATCGACGTGGTGTACCGTTACCAGAAGATGACCAGGCAGGTCAACGTAACCGCCTACGACATCACGAACGGCGCGAATAGTCTCATAGAGACGGTTCCGCTTACGGACGCGTACAGAGTGGGCGAATACGCGACTATCGACAGCGGCGCGCTTACGAAGGTCGCGGACATGGTCCTGATCGGACTGCCGGCGCAGTATGTCTTCATACAGCCCGGAACCGACCCGCAGGAAGTCCGCTTCAATTACATGAGCAACACCGCGGCGACAGTCGAGGGCAAAGTTCTCGTCAGGGCGATCAATAACGACACGAATCTCATCCTGTCGGAAACGACCGTCAGCGGCGCGAACGGCAGCACGATCCAGGTCAGCGCGCCGGTCATCGACGGGTATAAGCTCATCGCGGGCGAGACCCAGACGAAGACCGCCGCCGTCCCGAGCACCGTTGTGTTCAAGTACGAAACTTCGCAAAGCCAGAAGCCGAAGGTCGATCCGTTCAAGACGGACGACGGCAATATCTCCGGCACGGGCGTACCCGGAGCTTCCGTAAAGGTAACGTTCGCGGACGGCTCCAGCGAAACGGCCACCGCCAATCCCACGACCGGCAAGTGGTCGGTACCGAACCACAAGGGCAACAAGACGATCACGGTAGTTCAGTCGCAACTCGGCAAGGACCCGAGCGACCCGGTCACGGTTACCGCCACGAGCGCGGACCCGGTCGTGAACTCGTTCATGTCGGACGACCCGAAGATTTCCGGAACCGGTACGAACGGCTCCACGGTCACGGTCATATTCGACGACGATCCCTCAACCGCGAAAACGGTGGACGTCGTCAACGGCAAGTGGTCTGTGGACAACATACCGGGCGCCAGGAAAGTAACCGTAACTCAGAACGAACAGGATAAACAGCCGAGCAACCCCATCACCAGAACCGCCACCACCGAGAAGCCGGGCGTCGATCCGTTCAAATCGGACGACCCGAACATCACCGGCACCGGCACGGACGGCTCGAGCGTCACGGTAATGTTCGACGACAACCCGGATACGGCCGTAACCGTGCCCGTCGTGAACGGGACTTGGTCCGCGCCGAACCTTCCGGGCAGCAAGAAGGTAACCGTCACCCAGACGGCCCCGGGCAAGAGCGCGAGCGAGCCGATCGATAAATTGGCCACGAGCTCCGACCCGACCGTCGACAACTTCACGCTGGACGACAACAACATCACCGGCACCGGCACATCCGGCTCCGCCATTGTCGTCACGTTCTCCGACGGCAGCACCGAAACCGTGACTGTCGGCGGCGACGGCAACTGGTCCGTAAAGAACCACAAGGGCAACAACAAGGTAACGGTAGTACAGACCGAAGACGGCAAGGGCAGCAGCGATCCCGTTGTCAGGTCGTCCACGGATACCGCCAGCAGCGAGCCCGGTGTAAATGATTTCTCGACGGATGACGATACGATCACCGGCAGAGGAGCGCCCGGAGCTACAATCACGGTGGAATTCCCCGACGGCATCGAAACCACCACTGTCAACGGCGACGGCGATTGGTCCGTTCCGAATCACAAGGGCAGCCCCACCGTGAGAGTTACGCAGAAGGAACCCGGCAAGGCGGGGAACACCATAGTCGTGTCCGCCAGCGCCGCCTACCTAACCGTAATTGTCAACGGCCCGGACGGAGCGCCTATGTCCGGCGTATCCGTCACGTTCGGCGGGCAGACGTACACCTCTGACGACCAGGGAATGGTTTCCAAGAGAGTGTTTGTCGGCAGCTACAACGTGGTTGCCTCGAAAGAAGGATATGTCACGAGCAGTACGATGGTGACGCTGACGAACCTGGGAGCCAGCACGACGATTTCGCTCGCCGAGGCTTCCAAGAGCGCAAAGCCGGGCGTCGATCCGTTCAAATCGGACGACCAGAACATCACCGGCACCGGCGCTCCAGGTTCAACTGTCACGGTAGTATTCAACGACGATCCCACCACCGCCGTAACCGTGCCCGTCGTGAACGGGAAATGGACCGTGCCTAACCTTCCGGGCAACAGCAGCAAGAAGGTAACCGTCACCCAGAAGGCGCCGGGCCTGAACCCCAGCGATCCGATCGAGAAGCTGGCCACCAGCTCCGACCCGACCGTCGACGACTTCACGCTGGACGACAACAACATCACCGGCACCGGCACGCCCGGTTCCGCCATTGTCGTCACGTTCTCCGACGGCAGCACCGAAACCGTTAAGAGTGTCGGTAACGACGGACACTGGTCTGTGCCAAACAAGAAGGGCAGCACCTCGGTGTCGGTAGTACAGACCGAACCCGGCAAGGGCGCAAGCGATCCTGTCGAGAAGTCTGCAACCACCAACGAAAGCGGAATGCCCGGGGTCGACGAGTTCGCGAAGGACGACGACGCGATCACCGGCACGGGCACGCCCGGAGCGACAATCATCGTTAAGTACGGCGACGGCTCCAGCGAAACGACGACCGTCAACGATCAGGGCAAGTGGTCCGTGCCCAATCACAAGGGCAACACGTCCATAACCGTCACGCAGAAGGAGCCGGGTAAGAATTCCAAAACCACTCCAACTTTGACGGCCACGGACAAAACCACCGATGCGCCCACGGTCAACCCCTTCGCGCCGGGTGACAGCACGATCACCGGCAAGGGCACGCCCGGAGCCACCGTCACTGTGGAGTTCCCCGACGGCACCGAAACGACCACGGTCGGTCAGGACGGCAACTGGTCCGTATCGACAGCCGGCCACAATAACACTACCTCGGTGAAAGTTACGCAGAAGGAAAAGGGCAAGAACGGAGTCACCATAACGGTGACCGCCGCGGCGGCTTACCTCTCCGTAAAAGTCACCGACAGTAAGGGAGCGGCGCTGCAAGGCGTGTCCGTCACCTTCGGCGGAAAGACCTACACCACCGACCAGAACGGTATGGTAGATAAGCAGAGGCTTGACTTCGGCACTTACCGCATAGTCGCCACGAAGACCGGCTTCAACTCCGGCAGCGCGACGGCGGTCCTGTCGCTGACAAACGCCAACGCACTCGTCACCATATCGCTCAGCCCGCCCTCCAACACCATCGTCATCGGCGGAGGCGGCGGAGGCGGCTACGGCCCCGGCGTGGTCTATGTCACCGTACCGGGAGAAACGCAGCCTCCTGAACCGCCTATAACGCCGCCGACCGGCACCACTTACGTCCAGTACCTGTTCGGCTATCCCGACGGCACCGTCAGGCCCGACGCCCAGATCACCAGGGCGGAAGTCGCGGCCCTGCTATTCAGGCTAAGCACCGACCTTAACAAGGCGATGCCGATGGCCAACGTATTCAGGGACGTGGACCCGAACGCGTGGTACGCTCAGGCGGTCAACTACCTGGCTTCCAGAGGGATCATCGTAGGGTACGGCGACGGCACGTTCAAGCCGAATCAGACCATCACCAGGGCTGAACTGGCCGTAATCGTTTCGAAGTACCTCGGCCTCGCAAACACCAGCACAAGCGCGTTCCCCGATGTCCAGAGCGGTCACTGGGCCGCCGGCTACATCAACAGCGCTTACGCCCAGGGCATTGTGGTAGGCTATCCGGACGGCATGTACAGGCCGGATAACAAGATCACGCGCGCCGAGACGATCGTCATCATCAACCGCATGTTCGGACGCAGAAGCGTTACCGGGAGCCTTCCGGTCAATATACCCAGATTGTTCAGCGACCTGACCGTGGCGCATTGGGCCTACGCCGACATAATCGACGCGTCGACGCTCCACACCGCCGCGACCGGCGCGAACGGCTACGAAATCTGGCAGACAGTGAGCGGCACCCCGGCAATACTGAAGTGAGAGCAGACGGGTAACAAAGCGCAAGGCTCATAAGACACGCGCGCCGTCCCCGACCGGGATACGGCGGGGACGGCGCGCGGCATGGCACAAAGGAAGCCAGGTTACAGTCAATACAACGGAAAAAGGCTGTTGACTCCCAAAAAGGAGAAACAGCCTCTTTTTATGTCTATTAAACCCGGCCTCCCCTATCCTATCAGCGCCCTGACCGCTTCCACCGCGACTTTGATGACCCGCCCCATATCGTCCGCCCTCGGGTTCGCCAGCCCTTTCCTCTCCCTCTCCTGGTTCCAGAGCACGTTCAGCGCGCACCCGGCCCTCGCCCCGAGAACCTGGCTCACGACGAACAGCGCGGCCGTCTCCATCTCCGAGGCCAGGCACCCGGCCCTTATCCACGCTTCCCATTTATACGCCAGCTCGCGGCCGGCAGGCATTCTTTCGGGGCTGTGCTGGCCGTAGAACGAGTCCTTGCTCTGCACGATCCCAGCGTGCCAGGTCAGGCCGAGGCTTTCCGCGGCCGCCGCGAGGGCGTTCGTGACCCCGAGGTCGGCCACCGCCGGGAACTCGATTGGGACGTACTCCTTTGTCGTGCCCTCCGCGCGTATCGCGCCCGTGGCGATGACCACGTCCCCGCCGACGACCCGCTCCGCCATGCCGCCGCAGGTGCCCACGCGCACGAAGGCGCGCACGCCGGCCCGGAAAAGCTCCTCGGCCGCGATGGCGGTCGACGGGCCGCCCATGCCTGTGGACATGACTAGCACGTTTTCGCCGGAAAGGGAGCCCAGCCAGGAAGTATACTCCCGGTTTTGGGCCAGGAAGCGTGGATTTTCCAGATGCCTGGCGATGGACTCGACCCTGCCGGGGTCGCCGGGCAAGATGGCGTATTCCGCGCCGTGGGCGCCGTCTATGCCGATGTGGTAGAAAGGCTGCAAACGCGGTCAACTCCTGTGTTTTGTTGCGCTTTGTTTCCCAAACCCGTACGGCATCAGGTTTTTCAATAAAAACGCCTCGATCCCGCCCGCCGCGTCGACAGCGTACACCAAAAAGCTCTCAGCCTCGCAGAACTCCGCCATGACCTGCAGGCAGACCCCGCAGGGATACGCCCTGCCGCTTTGCGCGCCTTGCGCCCAGCCGGCCACCGCGATAGCCGTGAAATCCCGCTCGCCCTCGGAGACGGCCTTGAAAAAGGCCGTGCGCTCGGCGCAGTTTGTGGGCGAGAACGCCGCGTTTTCGATGTTGCAGCCGGTGTAGATTTTGCCGCCTTTGGTCAGAAGCGCCGCGCCGACCAGAAAGCAGGAGTACGGCGCGTAGGCGTTTGCCCTTGCCTCGGCCGCGCGGAACGCCAGACGCCGGGCGTCAATATGCGCGTCAAGGTACGCGTCCATGCTTTCACCCCAGCATATATCAGGTTCTCACTTCGCAATCTCCGCGAACGTCTCCTTCAGTTCCCCATAAAGCCCCGCGTATATCCGGTATTTTTCCGTGTAACGCGCGGCGGTGTCCGCGTCCGGCTCGTAGACGTCCGTGACCTCGACGCATAAGGCGCAGGCCTCCTCCACGCTCGCGAACGCGCCTCCGCTTTGGCCGCTCGGGCGAGCGATCCGCCCGGCGGACGACCAGCCGACCGCCGCGAGAAGCGCCGCGCCGTAGGCCGGGCCCTCGGTACTGGCGATCTTTTCTATGCGCATGTCCAGGACGTCGGCGATGATTTGGCTCCAGAGGGGGCTTTTCGCGCCGCCGCCGATCAGCCGGCCGCTCTTGGGCGATACGCCGAGCCTCTTCACGGCCTCGAGCGTGTCCCTGAGGCTGTACGCCACGCCCTCCATGACCGCCAAAGTCATGTCCGCGCGGGTCGTGAGCAGGTTCATGCCGACGAACGCGCCGCGGGCGGACGGGTCGTTGTAAGGCGTCCTCTCGCCGCTCAGATACGGCAGAAAGAACACCTGATTCTTCCCGAGCCCGCGGACGCCGGCCTGCTCCGCGCCGTAGTCGGACGCTTTCAGGATGTCCTCGACCCACCACTTGTTCGACGCGGCGGCGGCCAAGGTCACGCCCATCATGTGGAATTTGCCGTTGGCGTGGCGGAAGGAGTGCAGCGCGGACGGGTTTTTGTCCACGTTGAAATTGTCGCTGGCCACGAAGAACACGCCCGACGTGCCCAGCGATATGGAGCAGGTGTTGTCCAGAACCGCGCCGACGCCGACAGCGCCCACGGCCTGGTCCCCGCCGCCGGCGACGACCAAAGTCCGCGGCGAAAGCCCGGTCAGAGCGGCGGCTTCCGGCGTCACCGCGCCGACGGCCTCGTAGGAACGGTACAGCGGCGCGAGCTGATTTTTGTCGACTCCGGCGACGCCGAGCATGAAGTCCGACCACTTGCCGTTTTTCACGTCCAGCAGAAGCATCCCTGAGGCGTCGGAAAAGTCCGTGGCAAACACACCGGAAAGCTTATACGCGATATAGTCCTTCGGGAGCATGATTTTACTTATTTTCTTGAAATTCTCGGGCTCGTTCTCTTTGACCCAGAGTATTTTGGGCGCGGTGAAGCCGGTCAGCGCCACGTTCGCGACGCTCTCCAGGAGCTTCGTTCTGCCGACCGCGTTATTCAGATAGTCGCATTGCGCCTGGGTGCGCTGGTCGTTCCAAAGGATCGCCGGGCGGATGACGCGGTCGCGTTCGTCCAGCAGGACGAGCCCGTGCATCTGCCCGCTGAAGCTGACCGCCCCGATATCCCCCGCGTCCGCGCCGGACGTCAGCTCGCGGAGCGCGGCGGCCGTCCCGTCCCACCAGTCGTCCGGATTCTGCTGCGACCAGCCCCGGCCGTCCATCTCGATAGGGTAGTCGCGGGAGACGGTTCTGACGACCTTGCCGTCTTCGGACATCAGGAGGGCCCGCACGGAGGTGGTGCCGAGGTCTATGCCGATAAAGTGCATGGAATCACGCCTTTCGGTGATTTGGCAAAACGGTAAACTCCCCGTTTAGCCAGGACAATTCCTACTTATCCGTCGCCAGCGCGGCGTCGAACGCCACCTTGGACGCGCTGAAATTGATCTTCTTCGCGAACGCGCAGGCCTCCGTCGCGCCGAACACGCGGTCCATCCCGGAATCCTCCCACTCCACGGCCAGCGGCCCCTCGTAGCCTGCCCGGTTAAGTTCGCGGACGATCGCGTCGAAATCCACGTTGCCGTGACCCAGGGACACGAAATTCCAGCCCCGGCGGGTGTCCCCGAACGGCAGATGCGAGCCCAGGATGCCGTTCCGGCCGTCCAGGCTGAGCTTAGCGTCCTTCATGTGGACGTGGTATATCTTTTTGGCGAAGTCCCTGGCGAAAACGACGGGGTCGAGCATGTTCCAGAGCAGGTGGCTCGGGTCGAAGTTGAGGCCCAATGTCGGCCTGTCCCTGAACTTCTCGAAAAGCCTTTGCGTGCTGTAGTAATCGAAGGCTATCTCCGTGGGATGCACTTCCAGCGCGAACTTCACGCCCATTTCGTCGAACACGTCAAAAATCGGGCTCCAGAGGCGGTATATCTCCTCGAAGCCGTCCTCCACCATCTGTTCGGTGGTCTGAGGGAACGAGTACCAATACTTCCAGATCGGGCTTCCCATGAACCCGGTCACGACGCCGGCGCCCATAGCCCTCGCCGCCCTCGCGGTCTGCTTCACGTGCTCGACCGCCCAGGCGCGTATGCCCTCCGGGTTCCCGGCCAGGTTCGCCGGCGCGAAGCCGTCCAGGCGCCTGTCCCACAGGTCCCCGACGCATTGGCCGGACAGGTGGCAGCTAAGCGCGTAGCAGTTTAGATTGTGCTTCGCCAGGATCTCCTTGCGGGAACGGAGATACGCGGGGTCGTTCACCGCCGCGTATACGTCCATGTGATCCCCCCACGTGCAAAGCTCCACTCCGTCGTAGCCCATCGAGGAGATGAGCTTGCAGGCCTCCTCGAACGGCAGATCGGCCCATTGGCCGGTGACTAATGTTACGGGTCTGGCCATGTTAACACTCCCTTTTATATATAATGGACTTCTTTTACAATCAAGCGAAAGGAACAATTTCCTATAAGTACATTTTGTTATGAGCATCATCTCGCGAATGGTTGTTATAGCTGTCTTTGACAAAGCTCACAAGCCTGTCTATAAAGTCTTGATCCCTATTTTTAGTTGCAATAATATCGTAGCCGCAGGAGAGTATTGCAGTTGAACTTTTGTCGTCCCAGCCTACTGATATGCCAAAGGCTTCGCTAATAGCTCTTACCGGAATAAGTGTCCTGCCGTCAGTAATTTGTGGAGTAGCATCGAACGTGAATTCTTTTGAAATGTTCTTAAAATCAAACTTAGGGTCGTTAGCAGCGTTTGAAAAATCGTCAAAAGTCTTAAAGCCGGATAAATCGAGGATATAGAAACTTTTTTCGCCTATTTTCATTTCAATGAGGTTTTCCCCTTTGAAAGCAATTATTTCTTGTCCTTCTCCGATCCAGTAGACATTGGCGCCCAACACCTCAAAAATAGCGCGCATGGGAACAAGCACTCTATTCTGCTGAATTATTGGCGATATATCAAAAACGATTGGCGCGCCGTTGAGTGTGACGGTAATTCTACCGACGATTGGCGTTGGCTTCGGTGTTTCATTGTTTGGCAGCATCACGCCATCCATGATTTTCACCGGCACGGTGTGAGGGTCGTTGTCATATGCTCCCAATCCCAGTTCTCCGACAACATTTGAGCCGCATCCCCAAAGAGTCCCGTCATCTTTAAGGAAAACGGTAAAATCTCCCTTTGCGGTCACGTCAACAACATTATCCGCAAGTTTCGCTGGTGTATAATTTGTTTTCGTCGTGCCGTTCCCAAGTTCGCCTTTATCATTTCTTCCCCATACCCATAAGCTGTTATCGTTTTTTATGACGCACAAGTGATTGCGCCCATCTATCTTTTTTACATCATCCATCATTTTCACTGGCGTAAATATAGCGGACTCAGTACCTCCTTTATTGTAGCTAAAGGTATGTTCCTCGTTTTTTCCGTTCAGTATAAGACCATCATACTGACCGCCCCATCCCCAAAGAGAATCGTCATCTTTTATCACATATGCCGACTGACCGGAAGCATATAAGCTTTTGACGCCGTCCATCATTTTTATCGGCGCGGCTATTCGCGAATCGTCCGTTTTTACGCCCAATTCGCCGACAGAGTTATACCCCCATCCCCATAGCGAGCCATCGTTTTTCAGGGCGTAATAGGAATCAATAGCAGCGCTGACTTGCTTGACATCCGATAACTTTAGTTTTGGTTTTATGCTGTGGATAGCGTCCTGCTCGTACGACCAATACCATGCCGTACCGTCTGATTTTAGAGCCACCCAACTGGTGTAAGAGCACGCGGCGCCAATGACGCCATCCATTAACTTTATCGGTGGGTCTGTCCCCTTATATATGTTACCGTCCGTATCTCGACAATCATCGATCGCCCAGAGACTGTTATCGGATTTGATCGCAAATCCGCTATTCCAAGCCGCATATACGCCGATTACATCGTCCATCATCAGGCAAGGACTGGCTCGTAACGGCGACTGATCCCCCGCCGAGTTGTTGAAGGTGTTTTTGCCCCAATACCACAAACTTCCGTCTTCCTTTATCGCATATACTCGTCCGTAGGCGCTGGCGAGAGTTGCTTTAGTCTGCGTGTCAGCCGCCGCGTATGCCGGCAACTCCGTTATCGGCATTGCTACCGACAGCATGAATAGGGCTAAAAGGAACGATAGAATTTTTTTCAAAGGGAAAACCCCTTTCAAGATATTTATCTGTGATAAAAATATTTATCATTTATCATTGCCGTAAATGCACAAATTCCGCCGCTTTCCTTCTCCGCTCGTCGTCCATCCTGGCGTAGTGCTTGCGCGTGGTGTCCACGTTGGCGTGCCCGAGCGTCTCCGCGACCAGGTATATGTCCCCCGATTCCCTGTAGAGCTGGGTTCCGAACGTGCTCCTCAGCTTGTGGGGCGAGATATTTTTAAGCGTTGTCACCAACGCCGAGTATTTTTTCACAAGATTCTGCACCGTCCGCACGTTTATCCGCCTGCGCTGAAGCGACAGGAACAGCGCGTCGGCGTCCTCGTCCTTGACCCCGGCGAGCAGTTCGCCGCGCGCGGCCAGATACCGCCTCAGGGCCTCCTCCACCTCGCCGTTGAAGTACAAAACCGCCTCGTTCCCGCCCTTCCGCGTGACCTTGACCCCGTTCACGCCGAAGTCCAGATGATTGACGTCCACGCCGACGCACTCCGAAACGCGCATTCCCGTGCCCAGAAGGAGCGAAACGATCGCCGTGTCGCGCGCCTTCGTATAGGCGTGGAATTGTTTCTGACGGGGCGTCAGGTTCTCGCCGCTCTCCACCTCGTCCAGGAGCTTCGCGACCTCGTCGGCCTCCAAGGTGACGATGTTCTTCTCGTGGATCTTCGGCATGTCGATGAGTTCCGAAGGGTTCGAAGGTATCTTGCGGCGCTTGTAGAAATACGAGAACATCGTGCGCACGGCGGACAGCTTCCGGGACTTGCCCCTCTCCCCGTTCTGGTGCTCCGCGAAGCGCTTCTCGTCCCGGTTGACCACATAGTAGGACATGTACTCCATGAATTCCTCCAGGTGGTCGGCGGTGACCTTCGCCAGGTCTGCGGCCGTGAAGGCCGTGATCGGCTTGCCGCCGAATTCCGGGCATTCCTCGGACAAAAACCGGAAGAATATCCGCAGATCGTAGGCGTAACCGATCCTGGTGAGCGCGGAGGTCACGTCCGCGATCGCCCGGAAAAAGTCGCGGCAGAAGTGCGGGAGCTCGTCGAACATCTCCCGCAAAAGCAAGGTCATCTTCATCTGCCGTTCAGCGTGGTAGCCTATTGCCATCCGTCTCTTTCCACCCATCCATGCCGGAGCGCTGCAGCGCCCCGAAGACCTTCTCGTCGAAATGCCGGAACCGCTTCCTGTACTCCCTGACCAGGTCCCTCATCTCCCCGCGCTTCGTCCCGCCGTCGGCCGGGCACGGGTTTCGCACGACCGGGACGCCGTTTTCCCGGACAAAGCCGCGCACGCAGCTTTCCGGCACGTATATCATCGGGCGAATGACCCGGAGATTCCGCCTGTCCAGCCGCGTGACCGGGCTGAACGCGCCTACGCGCCCCTCGTAGAACAGCGCCAGGAAGAACGTCTGTATGACGTCGTCCCGGTTGTGGGCGTAGGCCACCTTGTTGCAGCCGAGCCTGACCGCCTCCGCGTTGAGCGCGCCTTTCCGCATCTTCGAGCAGAGGGCGCAGGGGTTGCGCTCTTTGCGGATATCGAACACGACCTCCGCTATGTTCGTCTCTATAACGGTGTGCCTCACGCCGATTTTTTCGCAAAACCCCGAAACCTGCGCGAAATCCGCGCCGGGCAGGCCGAGAGAGACCGTCAGGGCCTCCAGCTCGTATTTTTCGGGCAGATAGGCCCGCATGGCCGCGAGGCCCGTCAGCAAAGACATGCTGTCCTTGCCGCCGGAGACGCCCACGGCTATGCGGTCGCCGTCCTCTATCATGCCGTAGTCCTGGGCCGCGCGGCGGATGTAGCCCATCAGCTTCTGCAGGGTCATGCCGTGCTCCTTAACGGGTATACCGGAGTGCGAAAACATTTACCGACGACTTATACGAATCTCGATTAAAATCTTCACAGTCTGTCGCGAGAACGCCGTTGAAGCGTTCGGCGTTTCGGCTCCGCCTGTGAAGTTTTAATCTGAGATTCGTATTAGACAGAGGAGGTTAATGTTTTCGCACTCCGGTATAACTATTGAGTACAACTTTCAGGCATCAAGGAGTATGTTTGCCGGGGCCGCTCTGCGCCAGGCCGCCGTCGCTGGTCAGGGTCCCGGCCTGGGCCCAGTTTTCGTGCCTGTACTCGTCGATGACGACGGTCACGGCCTCCGGCGGGCATTTGAGCACCTCCGCGGACAGATCGGTCACGCGCCTGACGAACTCGCGCTTTTGCTCGACGGTTCGGCCGTCGTACATTTTGAGGTTGATGATCGGCATGGGGGCACCCTCCTTATTGTTATTCGAGTAGCCTCGGAAACTCCAAACCCGCGCCGGGATTGTCATTCTGAGCGATAGCGAAGAATCTTACCCCCACTGGCATAACCTCGTTATAGAGTAAAGACCCTTCGCTTCGCTCAGGGTGACAACTGGGATTTATTGGTTTCCGTGGGTACTCTTATTCATAATGAAATCCGGTTAATGAAGACAATATCACTTTTCCGTGCGGAATGCAATTGCCTGTTGAGACTGCATGATCGTTCCCTACAATTTGTCCATACACCCTCCGTTCCTATTCATACCATTGCTTTTTGTTCCCAAAGACCGTATAATTGGATTATCCCATAATTGCCATGATTGAATATAGCGTCACACATAAACCCGGCATATGAAATATAAAATATTGCGTACGAATAAAGAACATAAAGAACCCGATCCGCGTCTCAAAGGGGGAAACACATGCCTTACAGAGCAGGCATAGACATCGGCTCGACGACGATAAAGCTTATCGTCGCCGAGGACGATACAGATACATCCGCACATCCTCAGGCCGGGGATCGGCAGACCGGCGGCCCGGCTTCGGCCGCGGCCCGCCCGGGCGCCCAAACCCGGCGCCCCGTGAAGATACTTTTCTCCCGTTACCAGAGGCACTTCTCCAATATTCAGGAAACGCTCCTGGACATGGCCCGCTCGGCCCAAAACGAACTCGGCGACATAGAGTTTTCCGCCATGATAACCGGCTCAGGCGGGCTGTCTTTGGCCCAGTGGGCCGTCGTCCCGTTCGTCCAGGAGGTCGTGGCGGTCACGACGGCGCTCCAGGCCTTCGCCCCGCGGACGGACGTGGCCATAGAGATCGGCGGCGAGGACGCGAAGATAATATATCTCACCAACGGCGTCGAACAGCGCATGAACGGCATATGCGCCGGCGGCACGGGCTCCTTTATCGACCAGATGGCCACCCTTTTGCAGACCACCGCCCAGGGGCTCGACGAGATGGCGCGGGATTACAGGGTGATATACCCCATCGCCGCGCGCTGCGGCGTCTTCGCCAAGAGCGATATCCAGCCGCTGATAAACGAGGGCGCGGCCAAGCCCGACCTGGCCGTCTCGGTCTTCCAGGCCATTGTCAGCCAGACCATAAGCGGCCTGGCCTGCGGCAAGCCGATCCGTGGCTGCGTGGCGTTTCTGGGCGGGCCGCTGCACTTTCTTCCGGAACTTCGCGCGCGGTTCACCGACGTGCTTAAACTCACGCCGGAACAGGCCGTCGCCCCGGAGAACTCCCACCTTTTCGCGGCCATAGGCGCGGCCATGTGCGCGAACGAACGCGCAAAAATGCGGCTTTCCGGCCTGATCAAAAACCTGGAGTCCCAAAAGCGGATCTCCTTCGAGATAAACCGGCTCTCGCCGCTGTTCAAAAACGAGGCCGAATACGCCGCTTTCAAAAAGCGCCACGGCGAGCGCTCCCTCAAACGCGCCGACCTGGCCTCATATACTGGAGACGCGTATCTCGGCATAGACGCCGGCTCCACCACGACCAAGCTCGCTTTGATAGGCGAAAACGGCGATCTGCTGTACTCCAGCTACGCGGGGAACGAGGGCAACCCCTTGAAGGTCATAATCAGTTCGCTCAAGGAAATATACAGCCTCCTGCCGGAGGGCGCGGCGATACGCCGCTCCTGCGTCACGGGCTACGGCGAGGGCCTGGCCCGGGCCGCGCTGATGACGGACGACGGGGAGGTCGAAACCGTCGCGCATTATAAGGCGGCGGCGTTCTTCGACCCGGACGTGGATTTCATATTGGACATAGGCGGCCAGGACATGAAATGCCTGCGCATAGCCGACGGCGTGATCGACTCGGTTTTGCTTAACGAGGCCTGTTCCGCCGGGTGCGGCTCGTTTATCGAGACGTTCGCGAAGTCCCTCGACATGGACGTGGCGGAATTCGCCGGGATCGCCCTTTTCGCGAAAAACCCGATCGACCTGGGCTCCCGCTGCACGGTTTTCATGAACTCCCGCGTCAAGCAGGCGCAGAAGGAGGGGGCCGACGTGGCGGACATTTCCGCCGGGCTGGCCTATTCCGTCGTCAAAAACGCGCTGCAGAAGGTCATAAAAATCACGGACCCGGCCGAAATGGGCAAGCATATTGTCGTCCAGGGCGGCACGTTCTACAACGAGGCCGTGCTTCGGAGCTTCGAGCTGATAAGCGGCCGCGAGGCCGTGAGGCCGGACATCGCCGGGATCATGGGCGCGTTCGGCGCGGCGCTGATAGCGAAGGAGCGCTCGGAAGCGGACGCGGGAAACGACGCCCGTTCGCGTATGCAAGCCGCCGTTGGCGGAGCCGCGGATTCCATAGATATATCGCAAAAATCCGCCGCCGGCGCTGATTCCATTGATATGTCGCATCATTCCGATGCCCACGGAACGCCGGATATATCTGACTCCCCCGGCTCTACAGATTTAACCGAAACCCCAGGCGCGCCGGATTTATCCGCCGCCGGGGCGGATTCTCTTGATATGTCACAAAATTCCGACGCCCACGGAGCACAGGATATATCCTTCGTCCACGGAACGCCGGATATATCTGACTCCCCCGGCTCTATGGAATTAGCCGAAATCCCCGGAGGGCCGGATTTTCACGCCGTCAGGCGTAAATCTACCATTCTCAGCCCCGACGCCCTCGAATCCCTGGTGATCACCTCCAGGCACTCCCGCTGCGGCGGCTGCGGCAACAACTGCCTCCTGACGGTCAACAGCTTCGGCCGCGCGCTCCCCGAAAGCGGAGGCGGCGCGGAGCGCGGAGCCGTCAAAGAGGGGCAAGCCGTAAAAGAGCGCGGGGCCGCCTACGAGGAACAAGCCGCAATAGAGCGCGGAGCCGTCAAAGAGGGGCAAGCCGCAAAAGAGCGCAGGTTCGTCTCCGGCAACCGCTGCGAACGCGGCCTCGGGGCCGGCGCGAAAAAATCCGGCGTCCCGAACCTCTACCAATACAAGCTGGACCGCCTGTTCTCATACGAACCGCTCCCCGCGGAGGCGGCAAAGCGCGGCTCCGTCGGGCTTCCCCGCGTCCTGAACATGTACGAGAACTACCCGCTGTGGTTCACCTTCTTCACGGAACTGGGCTACAGGGTCATCCTGTCCCCGAGTTCCGACAGGGCGGTTTACGAAAAGGGCATCGAGTCGATCCCCAGCGAGTCCGAGTGCTATCCCGCCAAGCTGGCCCACGGGCACGTCATGGAGCTGATAGCCGAAAACGCCGACTTCATCTTCTACCCCGGCGTGGCCTACGAACGCAAGGAGATCGCCGACGCCGACAACCATTACAACTGCCCGATAGTGACCTCCTACCCGGAGAATATCAAGAACAACGTCGAGGAAATAGCGGAGCGCCGCGTCGATTTCCGCAACCCGTTCTTTAACCTCAACAGCCTGAAATCGCTGACAAAGCGCCTTATAGAGGAATTCCCGGACATCCCGGCCGGCGAGGTCGCGGAGGCGGCGCGCAAGGCCTGGGCCGCGCAGGACGGCTACCGCGCCGACGTCATGCGAAAGGGCGAGGAGACTGTCAGATACTGCAAAGAGAACGGCCTTACCGGCGTCGTACTGGCCGGGCGGCCGTATCACATCGACCCGGAGATAAACCACGGCATACCGGAACTGATCGCGGGCTACGGCGTGGCGGTGCTCTCGGAGGACAGCGTCGCGCACCTCGGCAAGGTCGACAGGCCGCTCGTCGTCCGGGACCAGTGGGCGTACCACTCGCGGCTCTACGCGGCGGCGTCCTTCGTCGCGGCGCAGGAGAATCTCGAGCTGGTGCAGCTTAACTCCTTCGGCTGCGGCCTCGACGCGGTGACGGCGGACGAGGTGCGCGAAATAATGGAGCTGTCCGGCAAGATATACACCTTGCTCAAGATCGACGAGGTCAACAACCTGGGCTCTGCCAGGATACGCATACGCTCGCTCTTCGCGGCGCTTGCCGACAGGAAGGCCGTAAGGGCGGCTTCCGGCCGGCCGTTCACGCCAAGGCCCGCCGCCAAACGCCTTGGGCGCGTCATTTTCACCGGGGAGATGAGGGAAAAGCACACGCTGCTGAGCCCGCAGATGTCGCCGATGCACTTTGACATACTGAGGGAAGCGTTCGCCTCCTGCGGGTATAACATGGTGGTCATGCCGGACATAGACAAGGCGGCAATCGACACCGGGCTCAAATACGTGAACAACGACGCCTGCTACCCGGCGCTGATCGTGGTGGGGCAGGTGCTGAACGCCCTTTTTTCCGGCGATTACGACCTTAACAACGTCTCCGTGCTGATGACGCAGACCGGGGGCGGCTGCCGCGCCACGAACTACGTCAGCTTCATCCGCAAGGCCCTCCGCAAGGCCGGGCTGGCGCACATCCCCGTGGTGTCCCTGAATGCCGCCGGCCTGGAGAAAAACCCCGGCATGAAGTATACGCCGTCGCTGATAAACAGGGCGATGCAGGCGCTGGTCTACGGCGACCTGTTCATGCGGGTGCTGTACGGGACGCGGCCATACGAAAAGACCGCTGGCAGCGCCGACGCGCTCTACAAAAAGTGGAACGAGACGGTCAAAAGGGACATATGGGACGGAAAATCCGGTAAATTCAAGGAGAATGTCCGCGAAATAGTAAAGGCTTTCGACACCCTGCCGCTCACCGGCGGGAAGAAGCCCCGCGTCGGCGTCGTCGGAGAGATTTTGGTGAAGTTCCACCCCACCGCGAACAACGACATAGTGAACCTGCTGGAGAGCGAGGGCGCGGAGGCGGTCGTGCCGGATCTGATCGACTTTCTGACTTTTTCAATGTACAACGCCGTGCCGAAGGCCCGGTACATGGGCGGAAAAAAGCGCGCGGCCGTGACGAACACCGCCGTGATACGCGTGATAGAATTCTACAGGAGGCACCTGCGGGAGGCGCTTGAAACGAGCGGCCGCTTCCATCCGCCCGTGCGCATACAGAAGCTGGGCGAGATGGCCTCGCCGATCGTCTCCCTTTGCAACCAGACCGGCGAGGGCTGGTTTTTGACCGCCGAGATGGTGGAGCTGATCAATTCAGGCGTTAACAACATCGTCTGCACGCAGCCGTTCGCCTGCCTGCCGAACCACGTCACGGGCAAGGGCGTGATAAAGGAACTGCGCCGCCGGTACCCGTTCTCCAACATCGTGGCCGTGGACTACGACCCGGGCGCGAGCGAGGTCAACCAGCTGAACAGGATCAAGCTGATGCTGGCCACGGCGGTCAGGAACATGGAATACGGGGCCGAAAGCGCGTACCAGGAGGCGGCGGTTGGATTTCCGGCCCGTTAGGGCTTGTGAAAACAATGTCGGGAGGTTACCACTATAACGAACAGTCGCACAAATACCGTAGGGGCGGGCTTCTATGCCCGCCCGTGCATACGCAAAGCAGGGCTTTTTGCGGCCGGGGATGGAACCCCGGCCCTACAAAAATGTTTGTTTTGATACACTGTTCGTTGTAGTGTTATGCGGAAAACATTTACCGGCGACGTCGACGGAGGAGGCCAATGTTTTCGCGCTCCGGTATAAGGATTCCGGCGAATGTTTTCCGCAGGCGTAAACGCCGTGGTCATGTTCATGCCCATTTCGTCCTCCGGTATAAGGATTCCGGCGAATGTTCTCCGCAGGGGCAAACCTTGTGTTTGCCCCGGATTCGGGCAGAGACGAGCTCTGCCCCTATGGGTGTTTATTCGTTTTGTCATTTCATATACCTACCTATTGTCATTTCGTGTGCCTGCTCATTGTCATTTCGTCTACTACTTATTGTCATTCTGAGGCGAAGCCGAAGAATCTATTCGTGTACCTGCTCATTGTCATTTCGTCCACTACTTATTGTCATTCTGAGGCGAAGCCGAAGAATCTATTCGTGTACCTGCTCATTGTCATTTCGTGTGCCTACTCATTGTCATTCTGAGGCGAAGCCGAAGAATCTCATACATGTCAGTCCAAATTCCGTGAATTTGCCTATTACAGCGGTAAATAACTGTAGGGCGGGGGCTCTGCTCCCGCCGTAAACCACAAATAATTGTAGGGCGGGGGCTCTGCTCCCGCCGTAAACCAGAAACAGATCAAAAACGGCAGGAGCAGAGCCCCTGCCCTACATGTGGTTTGTGTATTTCTCCATAAATTGAACTGACCTGGAATCTCATATCCTTCACTAGGCTTTTTCGGAAATTGGCGTTTGTCATTACCATGATTTTGTAGGGAACGGTCTTGACCGTTCCGAGCTTGATAGCGTGGAACGGTCAAGACCGTTCCCTGCGGATTTTCGTTCACCGTGGCTTATGCGCCGTATACATTGTCATTCTGAGCGAAGCGAAGAATCTTGATTTTAAGACCCTTCGCTACGCTCAGCTGACAGCGGGAAATCATTTTTCGAAGAAGTCTGCTGAACTCAGGATAATACATGGGACTTGTTGTTTTGCGTTGTGGCAGGGCGGGGGGTTGCCAGCGCCGGAAACTCCCTCATGGCGCTGCGGGGGCAAACCCCCGCCCTGTCTACAATCATTTTCCTTCCTGTTGATCGGTAACTTGCCTCCATGCGTTGTTGTGTAAAATTGACTTAAAATTGACAAATTTGACAAATTTACATACCGTATTGATTTATGACGAGTTCAGTGGTAAAATTTATTTGTTTGTCCTATCTGATTAGCACAAAAAAATCCATGGCGTTGCGGCTATTTTCGTAAAAAAATGCCGGGGAAGGAGGAGGAGCGGACACAGACTGACGCGTGGAAGGGGAAAAAATACCCTGTCCCCCGATGTTTCATACCTGCGCGGGGATATTCCGGGGAGGAAAGGATGGATGCGCGGTATAGTCGTTTCGTTTGGTATTAAGGCGGTACCGGTTTCACGCGGTTATTACATGCAAAGGAGATGTTTCGATGGCATTTAAAAGACTATTGGGACAGGTCAAAAAGCCTGTCGCGTTTTTGCTGAGCCTGGCGCTGGTTTTATCGACGCTTGTCGGCCTGGGGCTTGGCCTCAAGAGCGCGGCGGCGACCGAGATCGGGGACCTGCCGGCGGGCAGCCAGTACCAGGTCTTCGGCGACTCGTTAACGGCGGCGGTTTCCGGGCTCGCCGTAGACGCCTCGACCGAGGGGAAGCAGGCGACCCTCCAGTACGCGACGGACAGGTGGGCCATGCAGTTTCCCGCCGGGACGTCGACCGGCGACTGGGGCTATCTTTACTGCAAGACCGACAGTCTGCCGGCGGGGACGCTGACCGTTTCCGTGGACTACTATGACGATCCTGCGCTTTCCGGCAAGCTGTTCGAAATATGGTACAAGGACAGCGGCGGCGGGGATCACTGGGATCCCGTTCAGGCGACCGGTACAGGCGCATGGAAAACGGCCAATCTCGTGGTCGCGAGCATGAGGGCCGGCGGCGTCAACGGCGGCAACGACTTCCGCGTTACCGATAAGGCCGCGGGCCTCGCAATCAGCAGGATCGTCGTGTCCCCCGGCAGCAACACCGGCATTACCCCCGCGGCTCCGGACACGATCCCGAGATACGCGAGCTATACGGTCGGCACCAGCGCGACCGACGGCCTCGCGGATAAAATGACCCTTAACGGCATAGGCGACGACATCGACCAGAACATCGGCTCCTTCGGGACGGTGGCCGGCAGAAACGCCTACACCACCCAGGACGGCGCGTCCGGCTGGAGATACATGTGGTTCAAACTTGACCAGGCGTTCCGCGTATTGCCCGCCCAGACGATGACGCTGGCGGTCACATATTACGACGCGGCCAGCTCCAAGGGCTCCCAGTTCAACGTGTGGTACGCCTCCGACGGCAGCAACGACGGCCAGTCGGCCATGGTCACGCTTCAGGGGACCGACAAGTGGAAAACGGCTTACTTATCGCTTCCGGCCAGCGTGGTCAAAGGCGGGCTGAACAACGGAAGGGATCTTCGCCTGACGGTGCGCGCCACCGTCGGCACGGGCGTGACCTTCCAGAAGATCGAGTTCTTCGCGTATAACAAGCCCGCGCCGCCGGAAGAGCCCGCCGGGCCGACCGTCAGTCCGGATCCGGTCAGCGTGACCTTCACCGACCCGATACTGGAAGACGGCATGACCTTCACCGCCGCGAACGACGGCGGCGAAGTCCCCGGCGGCCTGCGGGACGTGAACGGCACTCCCGCGTGGGTCGTGACCTCGTCGGTCGGCGACGGCGGATGGGTCGGGCAGCTCCGCTTCAAGGCCGGCACGGAGTTCGCAAGCAACGCCGGCAAGACGGTCACGGCCGTCGTCGAGTATTACGACGACCCCCAGATGACCGGCGGAGCGTTTGAAATCTGCTACAACAACGGCACATACTCGCCGGCCACGGCCATCCAGGGCGCGGGCGGGTGGAAAAAGGCTTACATCACCCTCACCGGCGTCAACTTCGGCGCCATGTCCGGCGGCGGCCACGACTTCTGGATCATCGTCAAGAAGAACGGCATGGCTTTCAGCAAGGTGACGCTCTATGACGGAGAGGTCACCGCGCCCGTCACGGGAAGCTGCTATGTCACCTTCGGCCCGAGCGCCCAGGAGACCGCCTCCCAGAACTTAGTGTGGGAAGGCGGCGGCGAGGGCGCCCCGGCGGGGACCTTCGGGACCGTGGCCGGCCAGGGCGCGTACACCGTGCCCGCCAGGAACCCGGGCAACGACGGCTGGAACTACCTGTGGGGCAGGATCGCCAAGGGCTTCTCCACAATGTCCACCATGACCATCAACGTCACCTACTATGACGGGAACCCGGCCGACGCCAACAAACAGGGCAGATGGCAGATATGGTACAGGACCGCCGACGGCGCGGACCAGTGGACGAACTGGTACAACCTCGGCTACACCGGCGTATGGAAGACCGAGCCTGTCATAGTCAGGAACACCGATTTCAACAATGTCACGATCAACGCCGGCTACTCGTTCCGTATCGCCACCAACTACGCCGACGTCTCGTTCCACGAGGTCTCGGTCGTAAACGGCGGCGGCACGTTCGGGGACGCGGTTTATGTGGCCTGGGGCAACAACACCGTCGACGCCAGCGGCATCCGCTGGTGGACGGGCGACTACGGCGACGGCGGCGTCTACGCCTCGGCCGGAAGCCCGGCGCAATGGGGCTATCAGATCAACCCGGCCGGGAAAAACGACATATACATATACCTGGACATCGACGACGACTATCTCCACGGCGGCAAGAACAAGGCCGAGATCACCGTGGAATACTGGGACGGGCCGTCCGGCTCGTGGGGCTTCGCCTACGACAGCGTGGACACGCCCTGGACGTACCCGGACGGGGTCGCCTTGAAGGGCACCAACCAGTGGGCGACGAAGACCTTCGTCTTTGACAACATGGCCATGTCGAACCGCGAAAACGGCGGGGCCGACATGAGGTTCGAAGCCAGGGGCGGCGTTATCGTAAAGAGCATATCGGTCAGAAAGATCGAGACGGTCGTGCTCGAAGCCGCGGCGGCCAAGCCCGCCAGCGTGTTCTTCGACACCGACGAGGTCAAATTCGGCCTCAAGATAACGAACCAGACCTCCGCGGCCCAGACCCTTACGATGAGCATCGACGTCGTGAACCCGAACGGCGCGAGCATCTACGCCCTGGCCGAGATCGTCAGCGCGGCGCCCAAGGCGGTTGTGAACTACCCGCTGAGCCTCGGCTATAACCTGCCGAAGGGCTCTTACTTCCTCAACGTCAACCTGCGCAACGCCGGCGGTTCGATAAACATCACGGAGAGATACCGCTTCGGCATCATCACAGACCTGACCAACAAGCCGTTCACCTTTAACGGATGGGGCGCCTGCGCCCACTGGGGCCAGGGCCAGTCCGGCCTGGACTACACCTTGCCGCTCTACAAGCAGGCCGGCGTGACCAGCATCCGCGACGAGTATTATTGGGGCAGCGTCGAGAGGACCAAGGGCGTCTACAACATCGACACCGGCAACTACGTCAAGAGCCTCCACGACGCGGGCATCAGGCCGATGCTGATCCTGTGCTACGGCAACGACCTCTACGGCGGCAGCCTGTACGACGACCCGGCGTGGCTTACGGCCTACGGCAACTACGCCGAGGCGATGGCCCGGGCCTTCAAGGGCATCTGCGACACCTTCGAGGTCTGGAACGAGTTCAACGGCTCCTTCGGCAACGGCCGGTCAGACTCGTATTACGGCCTGCTGAAAGCCGCCTACTTGGGCGTCAAGAGGGGCAACCCCAACGCCACAGTCGTGGCCGGCGGCGTGGTCGGGTACGACGACGCGTTCATCAAGCGCGTGGCGGCGTACGGCCCTGCCGGCCAGGAAGGCTGGAGGTACATGGAGGCCGTTTCGTACCACTATCCGGACAGGGCCTCCGTCACCCCCTACGCCCAGGCTCTTAAGGACGCCATAGTGGAGATATCCAACTACCAGTACGCGTCGGTCATGGGCAAGCCCTATCCGGAGATGTGGATCACGGAGATAGGCTGGTCGACGAAGGTGCCCGGCGGGGAAACGGAAGCCCAGCAGGCGGCCTACATCGCTCAGCTCTATACGGAGCTGGCCTATAACTACAACAAGAGCGGCTCGACCGCCATGACGCATTACTACGATTTCCGCAACGACGGCACCAACCCGGCGGAGCACGAGCAGAACTTCGGCTTCGTGGACATTACCGGCGCGCCGAAGCCCTCGTTCGTGGCCCTGAACAACCTGGCCAACCTTATCAACGGCAGGATACCGGGCGGCAAGTGGACGAACGTAAGCGGCAGGAACAACCTCAACATCACGGAGTTCCTGGGCGCTCCCCCGCCGCTAAACGGGCCGGTCGCCATGGACGCCGCAACCCTCGACACAGACGACATCTACGTCGTGTGGTCGAAGGTCGGCGAACAGAGCTGCAACATCAACGTCGGCACCAACAACTTCCAGGTCATCGACCCCTACGGCAACGTCGTGCCGTACGCCATATACAACGGCTCCGTCAACATCACCGTCGGCGAGCTCCCGATCATCCTGAAGGGCCATTTCACGACCATCCCGACGGCGGGCGACGCGACCTTCACCTCCGCCCAGAACGTGGTCTACGTGACCCCGGGCGAGCGGGTCAGCTTCAAGATCAACCGCTCCGGCGACGCCGTGAATTACAGCGGCAGCTATTACGTGCAGATGCCCCTGGGCTGGAGCACCGTGAGCGGTAACACCTTCGGCCCCGGCGCCCAGGATACTATCACCATCCAGGTCGGCGGCGACTACACGGCCCAGGTCGGGACGATCGTAGTGGTGGCCAAATCCCTCGCCGGTGACACCTACGCCACCGTCAACATTTCGACAAGCACTGTGGACGCCTTCGGGGTGGAGGTCTACCCCGTGGCCAAGGCCACAGGTGACGGCTGGGACGTGGCCGTCAGGCTCAACAACAACTACAACGCCGCCACAATCCCGGCGGGCCAGTTCAGGGTCAGCAGCCCGGTGCAGTCCAGCGGGACGTACCTGTTCGACGAGATACCGCCGCAGAGCTCCCAGATCATATTGGTTCCCGCTCCGTGGCTCTCCGGCGACTTCAAGAGGGACTTTAACTTCACGATCACGGCCGGCGCCGGCGCCAACGCGATAGTCAAGAAAATAACCAGAAGCCTCAGCGCGCTCACCGCGGTGAAGACCGAACACCAGATATTCATAGACGGCGTTGAGACCGCCGGGGAATGGGACGGGGCGATGACGTTCGCCGCGAACACCCAGGACACCTACCGCCATATCACCGGCAGGACCTGGCAGGGCCCCGACGATCTCAGCTTTGTCGGCAAAACAAAGTGGGACAGCGAGTATCTTTACGTGAACGTGACTGTCACGGACGACGTGCAGAACAACACCAACAGCCCCGCCACCTGGTGGATGGGAGACGGCGTGCAGCTTTGCATCGACCCGTACCGCAGCGCCGACAGCGCCTCCACCACAGGCTTTGAGTTCTTCGGCTTCGCCATGAGCACCGGAAGCCCCGGGCAGACCTCCTACGCGGAGGCCAACAGCGTCGTGGGCGCGTCCCCCGGCGAGGGCCTCCTGAGCGCGATAAAGCGCGACGACGCCACCCACACGACCACCTACGAGATGGCGTTCAAGTGGTCGTCCATTTTGCCCCCGTCCGTCTACGCGAACTTCGAGCCCGGCTACACGGATATCGGATTCTCGCTTTTGGTCAACGACAACGACGGGATAGAGCGCACCGGATGGCAGCAGTATATGGACGGCATCGGATACGGACGGAACCCCGCCCTTTGGGGCGACCTGATCCTGACCGATCAGACCAGTTTTGACGCCCCCACCCCGCCGAACCCGGACGACCCGGCCGCGTGGGTGGTTCCGCCGAAACCCGACCCGCCGTTCGTTCCGATAAGCGAGGTCAGCGCGCTCTACGCTACCCCCAACGCGAACGGAGCGGACCACGCCGTCGGCACGCTTTTCGACAGCCAGACCAGATACACCTACTACCAGACCGAGTACCTCCAGCCGATGTTCATAGTGTTCGACCTCGGCAAGGCGTACGACGTGGACGAGATTTGGTACAGGACGCAGTGGGACTACGACGGCGGCAGGATCAACAAGTACAGCGTCTATTCCGCCGACTCCGCCGACGGCCTCGGCGTCCTCGCCAACGTCGACTTCTCGAACAAAAACGCGCACGGCGTCGATATCCACGCGATCCTCAACGCCATACCGGGGCTGACCGAGGTCGTCGACAACGCCAACGCGCCCGCGACTGTCTACGACGACTACCTGCTGACCGGCCAGACCATCGGCGAGTACCGCCTGCAATTCCCGAACGGGGCGCACGCCAACGGCCGCTATCTGATATTGGTGGCCGACGAGACAAAGTACGACGACTGGCGAATGGCCACGGTCGACTTCCACTACATCGCTCCGCAGGGGCCGGTGCTGGATAGCATCCGCGTGGCAGCCTATCCGTTCAAGACCAGCTATATGTACGGCGAGGACTATTTTTCCATGGCGGACATCGATCTGAGCGGCATCGTCGTGTGGGCTCACTACATCGATCCGGTCAACGGCGACTACGACGAACTTGTGGACCCGGCCGACCTGAGCGTTGTCAGAGTAGCCTACGGAGGGACTTACGGGCTCACGATCAGCTACCAAAACAAGACGGCCGACGTGAGCGACATATCCTTCTATAACATGCCCGCGCTCGAGGTAACGAGCCTCACGATCACCAAGAACCCGTCGAAGCTCACCTACACGGGCAACGCGATGACCGACCCGCTCGACCTGACCGGCCTCGCCGCGGCGGTAAGCTGGACTAACGGGGATTCCACGGCGGTCGGCGCGAGCGACGTCACTGTCGAGAGCGAGACGCGCATCGGAACCACCAACAACTACACCGTCACGATCAGCTACGGCGGAGCCACGGCGACCTTCCAGATCACCAGGAACCCGGTCGTGGAAGGCCTTTGGATCACCAAGAACCCGGACAAGCTCACATATTACAAAAACGAGCCGGTAAGCCTTGCTGGAATCGTAGCGAATGTTGTTTACAGCAACGGCGACTGGAAATCGGTCGGAGCTTCCGAGCTGGCCGTCGTGGGCGAAGTCCCGAACACGGACGTGCAGTACGGGTATACGGTCACATTCAGCTACGGAGGAAAGACTGCTGTTTTCACCATCACCAGGCCGGCGCTGATGGGCATATACATCGACACGCCGCCCGCCAAGCTCTCCTATTATCACGGCGAAGCCGTAAGCCTCGCGGGCATCGCAGCCACCGCCGAATACGCGGACGGCCACACCGAGGCCCTCGCCGCGGGCGACTTGACGCTCGGAACTGAAACCCCGACCGGCAACCCGAACAACGAGGCGCTGGTCACTGTCAGCTTCATGTCGTCTCCCGCGGAATTCCTGATCACCAGGCCGGCCGTCACCGGTATCGAAGTCACCGCCTTGCCGGCTAAGACCTCCTACCTGGAGGGTCAGGCCATCGACCTGACCGGCATCGGCGTGACTGTTGCCTACGGCGACGGTTATACCGAAACCGTCGGCGCGGGTTCAGTGTCCTATGCCGGCAAACAGCAGATAAACGGCGCGCTGTGGTCGGTCATCGTCAGTTATCAGGGCTTCACCGCGGCCTTTGACGTGACGATCAGCGCGGAGCAGCGGACCATCTACATGCCGTTCTACGAGATCCCACAGGGTACGGCGACGCTTCCCGGCGACTACTTCCCGGGCGTGAAGATCTGGAGCGACGGCTACCCCGCCAACACTTTGGGGCAGATCGAGTATCAGAACGGCTCCACGTGCATCATCGGCAACAACAACGGCATGTCCCACAACTTCTTGGTGACTAGCCCGTCCTTCCTGGGAGCGCGCGAAGTCTGGATGAAGATCGAGTATTATGACATCGCGCCCAACACCAACAACTGGTTCAACTACCCCAACGGCGCCGACAGGGGCAACGAGGGGAACCAGAAATACCTCAGCTGCGCCGGTTCGGGCCAGTGGGTGTCCACAGTCTATCACTTCACGGACGCGCGCTTCGGCGAGGCGCTGTTCGGCGGGACAAAGGACATGACCCTCAGCCTGAGGCGGCTCCCGGTCAGGAGCATCACGCTCTCCGTCGACCCGATACCGCTGGATATTCTGGTCATCGAGATCATGAACCTTCCGAACAAGCTCGTGTATCAGCCTAACGAGAGCCTCGACCTGACAGGGCTTGCCGTGAAGGTGAGAGACAACTCCGAGGCGGGTTACTCAACGGCCGGCCCGAACAACGTGACTGTCGTGAGCGTGACGCGGGTCGGCAGCACCGACGAATACGTCGTCACCATCGGCTGCGCGGGCTACACAGCCGAATTTTCGATCAACAGGTCCTCCGAGGCGAGAGC
>WQUN01000069.1 GCA_009782085.1 Bacillota bacterium | reverse complement strand
TCTTCCTCTTTCTTCTCCTTGCCGTTCCTGCTTTTGTCTCGTTTTACCGTTTGCTATTGCTTTCTTTCTAATCTTTACGGTAGTTTCCGAGGTCACTCTGATAAATCACGATTTCAAGGAGCGCGGCAAGCATTTCGTTATCGTCGATCAGACGATAGTTCTTCCCGCCTGCCTCTCCATTGCCGGAATATGCTGCCACAGCTTGTAAAGCGGCTACTTTCCGTTTTTTAGCCATCTGCACTCTTAATATGTATTCCGCCCCATTGCAATTTATCTGAAGATCATTTTGTAATGACAGGGACGCGGCTTTACCCAGTGCTGAAATATGTTTGGATATGTGTTCCCAATCATAGACTTTTATCTGCCGGATCACCATGTTAATACACCTCCTTTCGGTCTGGTTCTTGCTGGATTCCTTTTTACAGTGCAAAATCATACTAATACGTATAATATTACACTTACATGTGTATGCTGTCAAGAGCAATTACTCATGTGCGTGTAAAAATGTATTTTATTTTGCATTTTTCCACAGGAATGGGTATAATTATTCCGATAGGGGGCGGGTATATTGGGAATGTCTATCAAAATCAAAACAATACTTCTGGAACGGCATATGACCATTAAGCAGTTGAGCGAAAATCTGGGATATAAGGGGAACAATCTCTATAATAAACTGAACCGGGATAATATGAACGAAAAAGAGCTGCGGGCAATAGCCGACGCGCTGAACTGTGACTATGATGGAATTTTCACTATGAGGGATACGGGGAAACAAATATGAAAGCCCCGGCTTATGGTTTTGTGACCCCCATTAATACAAAGGGGACGGTTCTCTTGACGATCAATACTGACATGAGAACCGTTCCCTGCCTTTATCCTCACCCCCTTGCCTTCTCCGCCGCGGCTTCCACGGCCGCCGTGACCGCCGCGCCGAAGCCGCCCTTTTCCAGCGCGTAGATGCCCTCCACGGTGGTCCCGCCCGGCGAGCAGACCCTGTCGATCATCTCCCAGGGGTGCGCGCCGCTTTCGGCCAGGTAGTTCGCCGCGCTGCCCAAAACGACCCGCGCGGCCGCGTCCAGGGCCGCTTTCTTGCCCATGCCGAGCCTGTGGGCCCCCTTCGCGAGGGACTCGATGAACAGCAAAGCGAAGGCCGGGCCGCTTCCAGCCAAAGCCGTGAAGACGGGGAACAGCTTCTCCTCCAGCTCGAAAACCGCGCCGAGCGGCTCGAACAGCCCTTTCAAGCGGTCGTACATCCCGCCGGCCGCCGCGGCGTTCCCGGCGACGGCGGTCACGCCCTGGCCGATGGCGACGTTCAGGTTGGACATGACGCGGATAAGCGGAGGGGCGGCCCCGCCGCGCAGATCCAGCATTTCCTCGATTTTTCCCAGGCTCACCCCGGCGGCCAGGGAGACGAGCGTTTTGCCCGTTTGCCTTAAAACAGGCGCGGCGTCGGCGAAAAAGCCCGGGATAACGTCGGGCTTGAGCCCGATGAACAGTATGTCGGAGCTGCCCGCAATGTCCTTATAACCCGCGCAGGCCGTGACGCCGAACTCCGCCGCCTTTCGCGCGGCCAGTTCCGGCGTCTTTTCGGTGACGAAGACGTCCTCCCGGCTGAAAATCCCGGCGGCGAGCGCCCCCCTTATAACCGCGCCGGACATGTTGCCGCAGCCGATAAAGCCGTATTTCATGGGAATCCCCCTTTATTTAAGGTAATAGTCGGAAATAAGGTTGAATTGTCAAACAGTTAAAACATACAGCAGGGCGGGAGCTTGCCTCCGCCGGGAACTCCCGCATGGCGCGGCGGGGGCAAGCCCCCGCCCTACATATGCGGCGCGTCATTTAATATATTTGCTTATTTGTATAATTTTGCCAACTATACTGTCCTTGCTCACCGTTTCCATCACATAATCCGCGAACTCCTCCGACGTGGCCCCGTCCGGCCTGCCGGTCACGGCGGCCCTCCGCTCCGCGTTCAGGCAGAAGTCCAGCGCCCTGTCCAGGGCCGCGGCCTTTTCGCCGAACCCTATGTGCGACAGCAGCATCGCCGCCGCCCGCATGACGCTGGCCGGGTCGGCGTAGGCCGCGCGGCCCTCCGCCACCATGCGCGGCGCGGAGCCGTGGATCGCCTCGAACATGGCGTACCTCGCGCCGATGTTGGCGCTGCCGGCGGTGCCCACGCCGCCCTGGAACTCCGCGGCCTCGTCGGTCAGGATGTCGCCGTAGAGGTTCGGCAAAACGAACACCTGGAACCGCGTCCGGCGCTTTTTGTCGATCAGCTTGGCGGTCATTATGTCTATATACCACTCGTCCATGGCTATGCCGAAACTCTGATACTCCTTCGCCACCTCGCGGCAGACGTTCAGGAACCTGCCGTCCGTCGTCTTGATGACGTTGGCCTTCGTGACCGCCGTGACCAAGGACTTGCCGTTGTTTCTGGCGTATTCGAAGGCCGCGCGGGCGATGCGCTCCGTGCCCGGGGACGTGGTGACGGTGAAATCCACGGCCAGCTCGCCGCCGACCTGGACGCCCTTGCTGCCGACGGCGTAAGCCCCCTCCGTGTTCTCCCGGAAGAACGTCCAGTCTATCCCCTCTTCCGGCACGCGCACGGGCCGCACGTTGGCGAACAGGTCGAGCTCCTTGCGCATGGCCACGTTGGCGCTCTCGATGTTCGGCCAGGGCGAGCCGGCCTCCGGCGTGGTCGTCGGGCCTTTCAAAATGACGTGGCATTTTTTTAGCTCCGCCAGCACGTCGTCGGGGATAGCCTTCATGACGGCGGCGCGGTTCTCGATCGTCAGGCCCCCGATGTCGCGCAGTTCGGCCTTTCCGGCGGAGATCTCGTCTTTCAGCAGGCTTTTAAGGAGGCGGGCCGCCTGTTTGGTGATGGCCGGGCCGATGCCGTCCCCGCCGACGACGCCGATGATGATTTTATCCAGCTTTTTGAAGTCAATAAACTCCTGATTTTTCATGCGGTCGATGCGCGCGCCTTGCTCGGCCAGGAGGACGCCGAATTTTTCCTTCGCGGCTTCGATTTCCTGTGGGGTTATGGGCATTGTGATCACCTTTCCATGTCGTATTCGTATAATCCCTGCATTTCGCCCCAGGGGGCCATTTTCCCGCCGATTTTCGCGAATCCGTACTTTTCATATAAGCCCGCATGGCCGCTTCCGACGTAGACCTTACCGAAGCCAAGTTCTCCGGCGTAAGCGATCGCCTCGCCGCACAGCCTTTGGCTCAGGCGCTTCCCGCGGTACGCCTCGCCGACAAAGACGAAGCCGATGTACGGCGTATAAGGCAACTCCGGGAAAATGTCTTTCTTTTCGAGGGTGCAGAACCCGGCGATTTGCCCGTCCCCGCCGAGCGCCGCGAATACGCTTTCCCAGTCTGTAAACCCGTTTTCCCTCATCCGCGCGGCCAGAATCGGGCCGGCTCCCCAGGAGCAGTTTTGCGCGTATCCGATCACGCGGTTCCATAGGCCGTCCCCGGGGGAGAGGCGTTTTATCCAGATCTTTCCGGCGGATTCCGGCAGATCCGTCTCCCGCACAGGCTCGGAGGCCGACGCCGGTATCAGGAAGGTCTTTATCTCGCAGGGGCCGAAATCGGCCGTAAAAGTCCTTTGGAGGTACGGCAGGGAAATTTCCGCTTTCGCCGCCGTCCCCCGCGCCTCATAGCAGCGCAGGATCCAGCCGCCGGCGTCCTCGCTCCCCTTGAGCGCGGCGGCGAGGACGTTCGGGGCGCTTATGTCTATCCCCTTCCCGCGAAGCGGCAACGGGCCCTTGTGATAGCTCGCGTAGACGAGCGTCGGCGGCGCGTTCAGCTCCATCGCCGCGTTCACGGCCCCGGCGCTTTGCGGGCCGGCGGCGTGCGGGATCAGCCTGAAACGCACTTTCCTCTCGCCCTGCTCCGTGAACTCGCAGAGTTCGTCCCGCTTTCCGTAGTGGTCGGCGTAGATCGGGCTGCGAAGCACGGTCACGCGGAGCGCGCCGTCCAAAACGTCCGCCGCGAAGCTCGAATCGTTGGCCACGGTCAGGCCCCGCCCGCCGCCGCTCACGTCTATCCACCGCTGGATGGGGTATTCCCGGCCGTCCATGCCGCGGGAGACAAAGCCGTAGGGTATCTCCGCGGTAACCTCCGCCGCGGCCTCCCCGGCGTTGACCGGGAACTCCGCCTTCAGCAGCTTGTGCCTCTCGCGCCAGTTTATCGTAAGCGATATGTCTATATAGCCGAAATCCCTGTACAGCGAAACGTCCTGGACCAGCGTCGAACCGCCGTAGGCGAAGCTGCCGCGCATCGTGGCGCGGAGCGGGCCGCGCTCGGTCCATTCCGCCGAGACTTTTTCAAACCGGCCGGCGACGTCCCTGTATTCCCGGAGGCCGTGGCCCCAGGTGTCGCCGTGGGCCTCGTCGATCACGAGGGCGGCCGGGGCCGGGCCTTTCAGGTGTTCCGCGCCGGTCAGGACGTCCTTTATGCCGGAGATAAGGCCGCTTTGCGGGTCGAACGCGACCTCAAGGAAGCCGTTCGACATGGAATTGCCGCCGGATTTTAACGGCGCGGGAACCTGTTCACGGTTCCCGGCGGCCTCACGCGCCGAAACGCCGCCTGTCGTCAGCGAATCACCGCCGCCCGTCGTCAGCGGCGCGGGATGCTGCTCGCAGTCCCCGCCCTTCCATGCCGTTTCCGCCCCTGCCTCGTTTTTGTGCAGCCAGAATGTGGCGTAGCCCAGCGCCGGCAGGCGGGCGACGAACAGCGTCGACCATTTGTGGTTTTCGCCGTCCGTCATCGGGCCGCGCACACGCTGTATGTCCAGGCAGTTCCCGCCGGAATCAGTCACGCGCTTTATGCCGCCGGCCGCCTCCGCGGGGAGCGTCGCGTCAAACGGCAGAGGGTTGAACACAACCAAGGGCGTGCCCTTGTCCGCCAGGCCCCAGAGCTTCCAGTCCTCCTCCTTGGAATTCGGAAGGTTGGAGTCCCCCAAAGTGTCTATCGACCAGGCGACGCGCTGGAGCGCGGAGTTTTGTATCCCGCCGGCCGCGCTTATCGCGCAGCCGTAGGACAAGATCGCGTCGTCGCAGGCCTTCCTTATGCTGCACCCGCCGAGTATGTCGTGGAACTGGTTGAACATCACGTACTTCCACGCGTCGGCTATCGCCCCGGTTTTGGGCGCGCCGCCGAGGAGCATGGCGGCCAGGGCGTCGGCGGCCTCGGCGGCCAGGAGGCCCGTCTCCGCCCGGCGGTTCAGCTGTTTTAGCGTCAGCATCGCGCTGTAGCAGCCGATGGCGTGCTGCTGCAGTTCCCCGCGCCAGACCGGCAGGCCCTTGCCGTCGACCGAGGCCATATAGCGCTCCGGGGAGCTGAAAAGTAGGTTCTCCCCCTCTGGGAATGTTTCACGGTTCCCGGGCGTCTCTATCCGGCGGGTTATGTGGTTCATCAGCGAGATCGTCGGGCCGCCGCCGTGGTTCCCGACGCCGTAGAACAGCATCATGGGATTGCCGAGCTCCCGCGCCGCGTCCAGCGCCTTCGCGGCGGCGGCGTCGAAATCGGCCGGGGAGCTTATGTTGTACGGCTCGAATATCTTAAACGCCGTCACGCGGCTGCCGTCCGGGCTTTCCCAGAAAAACAGCCTCGGGACCGCCGCGTTTTCGTGGGGGCCGGGCCTCATGAACACGTAGGAGTCCATGCCGCTTTTGCGGAGTATCTGGGGCAGCATGGCGTTGTGGCCGAAGGAGTCGACGTTGTAGCCGACGGTACACGCGCGGCCGAACTTCTCCAGAAAATACCGCTGGCCGTACAGGGAATGCCTGGCGAAGGACTCGCCGCAGGGGGCGTTGCAGTCCGGCTGGAGCCACCAGCCGTTGACCGGGACGAGGCGGCCCTCCCGGACGTATTTCCGTATCTCTTCGAACATGTCGGGCGCGGTTTCCTCGACCCATTGATAATAACACGCGCCCGCGCAGGTGTACACGAAGCCGGGATATTCAGCCAGGCGGTCGAGGGCGGCGCGGAAAGTCGAGAGGACCTCGGCGAAGCCGTCCGTCCAGGGCCAGAGCCAGGCCGGGTCCAGGTGGGCGTTGCCGATGAGGTGGAGGGGAAATGGGGCGGGCATGTGTATCCTCCTTATTAGTTTAGAGTACCCTCGGAAAGTCGAAAACCGCATAAGAGCTGTCATTCTGAGCGTAAGCGAAGAATCTTTCCCCCATATTACGGCGTCATTTTAGCATAAAGAC
>WQUN01000068.1 GCA_009782085.1 Bacillota bacterium | reverse complement strand
AATCCTGCCATCAAATATGCTATGTTTTCCATTTCTATCGCCCTTGATTAGTATATAACTTTTTTTGCATGTTGTCAATTTATGTTAGTGCATATGGGGCAGACGCCCCAGTGGAGATCTGGGAATAAGTATAAAAAGCTATCCCCAGATTTTACTCTGGGGATAGCCATAAAAAGCTCAATCTCCTGCAACATAAGCTTCACAGACTTTCCCGATGTACCAGTCCAGTTCTTTGTAGAGTTTGGTTTCGGGGACGTCACCTTCATGACATTGGTAGCGAAATGACCTGAGCAACATGACAAATTCGTAAGGGTCGATGTCGGATAGACCTAGATATAAATGCGGTAACTGGACGACGGTATTCTCGTCATAGCGTTGATTAACGGCTTTAATGTTCATCCTGTAAAGCTCCTGGAGTTTTTTCATTACTTGTGCTTTAATTTGCTCTGGTGTAGCTGTATGTCTCAAATCATCGCCGCCAAAGCCTGAACCAAGGAAAGTCCAAGTGTTCCCAAAATAGGGTGCATCAATACCACTCCGTGCGTAGGTATATAAACCTGACCCAATCTGTTGCATCTCCTCATGACTAAAGATAAATGCTGACATAAGTGCCTTTCTAGCACTATTTGATAATTCGCGATGTCGTCCATCGCTTAACCAAGCCAAACCTCAGAGAAATCCAGAAAAACAAGGGCGCGTAGCGTTTATTTACCCTTGTTTATCGGGATTTTATGAGGTACAACATCAAGAAGCGATGAACGATGAAGCTCTGTCAACCACAGGATCGAATTGGGTTAATATGAGCAGTAATGGCGATTTAATGGTACGAAACACAGGGAAAGAATTGGACGAGGTTGCGCCGCTTTTACCTATTGACAAGCTCTCACGGCTGATATAACTTAATACTCGTAATTTTGTACCAACCCTTTTGGCAAAATGGGGGTTGTAAAACTAGCAGAAAGCAATATACTACAACATTAGTAGAGCCTTTTTGTGGGCGGCAAGGTGTCGAAGGACATTTTGCCAAATATTGCTTTCATGTAAGCATCTTGCCACCAACAAAAGGGCTTTTTTAGTGCCTGAAAGCTAAAAAAAGCCCCCCTTACTTTTGCCAGTCAGGGGGCGTTGGTTTTTAATGCCTAAAAACGCTGACATTGACTATATCACAGCTTGGGATAAAGTCAACCGGGTCATCAAGTCCCTTTTTCCGCAGCGGTTTTAGATAAAAAGCAGACCGCAATACTCAGCGGGATAGAAAAAAAGACGGAAAACCCGACTTGATGGGCCTCATGCTTTAGGTACGCCATTGGCAGGATAAAGCAAGCTCAATAGAGGAACAGCCACCGCTACCGCACGGACGGTCGTTCCCTACTCACGGAGTATCCGGGAGGTGAGATAGCCGTCAGGGTGCAAAAACGCCGGGAGGAATCGGGTCTACGTTTTGATAGAGTAATAAGGTTCTCAACCCCTTTAGGGGTTCCTAGTGCTTAAAGGTGTCCATTGGCATTGAAGCTAAAAAACAGCGGGTCAGGGGAAAAAATAAACAGATCATTTTGCATATATATTAGGTAATATTTATAATTATTCTGATTGACAATTGGGCCGAATGCGTATAGGATTGATGTGTAGTGAGCCAGTCCGATGTAATCCAGGTGTTGAAAGGCAAATAATCCAGAGTTGTCAGGTAGTAAGAAATTTAGGGCAGGCATTTCACCCAGTAAATTCGGTGGTTATTTTTATGCGTTTCGTCATGGACAAACATTTGAAAAAAGAAATGAACTTTTATTCCAGGCGTCTCGGGTTCGAATCCCGAGTGACTCATGCCCCCAAGCGCCCGAAGCGCCCCCGGAAGCCGGTTTTACGGCTCCCGGGGGCGCTTCTCCATGATAAGCTTCTTTAATGATAAGCTTCTTTAATGATAAACTTCTTTAATGATAAACTTCTTTGTTATAACCCGCAATGTTCAAATCAAAACGGCTACTCGTCACGCGGTCACCGTGACCGCAAACACGATTTTGGTCTGATTCGGCGCGGAAATCGTTATCACGGCGACGCCCGCCTTCATCGGCGTCAGCGCACCCTGCTGGGTCACGCCGCAGACGGCCGGGTTCGAGCTCGTGAAGGTCAGCAGGCCGGGTTCGCCGTCCCAGACGACGGGTATCAGCTGCGGCTTCGCGATCTTGGCCAACATGGACTTGACCGGGCAGGACAAATTCGCCGGCGCGAGACTCTCCATCGCGGCTGCGATTGCCGCGGCCGCGGCGTCCACTTCCGCCTGGGACGCGTCGGGGTTGTCGTAAACCGCGGTCCCATCGGCGATGGCTGCGTCCAGCGCGGCGAGGCTCGCTGCGGTGTATAGGCTGCGGTCTTTCCCGGCGCCTTCCGAGAGCGCTTCGGCCAGCTTCGTCTTATCCACGGTTTGGTGCCCGCCTGTCACGGCCCACTTCCCGGCGGCCGCGTCGTATTGCAGGACCAGGCTGTCGCCGTCCTTTAGCGTATAGGCGGCGAGCGAGTCGTAGGTCGCCTGGCCGGCGGGGAAGGTCACGCTGTTCGGGCCGGTCATGAACAAGGTCACGGTCTGCCCGTCCTCGTACCTGCCGGTGCTCATGACGGCGGCTGGTATGTCGGCGTTGGCGCGGATCTCCCTGTACTCATAGGTGGGGGCGATGACGGGGTTGGCCGCCGTCAGGCTGCTCACCAGCGGCGCGGCGCTGTATGTGTTGCCCTCAAACAGCGGTACGTTTCCGACGAAGCCGGTTCCGATGCTCGGCGCGGCGGTGTCGGTGAAGATGTTGCCGGTCACGGTCATGTTGATAAGCCGGCCGGTGCCGGAGACCACTATGCTGTCCGAGTTGCCCGTGCCGGTGAAGCTGTTCCCGCTTATCAGCACGTTCTCAGTCAGGGCGTCGCCTCCGCGCTGGTACTTGAACAGGGCCCCGCCGATGTTGGTGAGGACGTTGTCCTCGATGCAGAAGTTCTTGTTCCAGTTGAAGGTGACGTTCTGGCCCTGCTCGTTCACGGTGTTCCCGCCGTAGCCGAAGCTGAAGATGTCGGCCGGCATGTTCTCGAAGATGTTGTTCTGGATGCAGATCGGCCCGTAAACGCCGCCCTCGATAAGGAATGACACGGTCGTGCTGCCGCCGCCCGCGTTGTTGAAATAGTTGTTGCGGAAGTAGTGGCCGGAACGGGTCGCGTCGCCCTGCGCCAAAGCGATGCCGTCGCCGGCGACCGCGTTGTAGAAGGTGTTGTTTTCCCAGACGCTCGTGTCCGGCGTGTTCAGCTCAACGGGCCACTGCTCGGGCCTGCCGGGCCTGTTTACCGGAAGCGGGGGCATGTTGTACCCGGTGTGGGAGCTGCGGTTGCAGTATTCTACCCAGAAGCGGGACTGTGTGTTCGGCCCGCCGAACTGGTTGTTGTAGATCCACATGTTCTGGCCGAACAGGTTGAAACAGGAGGCGTTGGTGTCCTCGCTGACGTTCCACCTCATCTCCAGGTAACCGTAGTTCAGGCCGCCCTGATACAGCTGTTCGCCGGAGAACCTGTGTATCCACAGGTGGTCGAGCAGCAGGTGGGTCGCCTGGAGGTCCTGGACGGCGACGATGCCCTGATGGCCGATGTCCCAGCTGTAGTCGACGTTGGGGTTGTATCCCCAGTCGCCGGCGGCGCTGGTGAAGCCGCGCCCGCCTTCCAGCTCAAAATAGGACAGCTCGATGTTCTTGCGCGGCTCTTTGGAGCTGAACTGCGTCCCGATGATCCTGATGCCGCTGTTGCGGAACACCCCGTTGTACGGATCCCAGGCGCTGCTCGGCAAAAGCCTTGTCTTGCCGGCCGTGGCGATGTTCTCGTTCGTTCCGTGAGGCCCCGTGCCGATGCTCCATTCGGGGCCGCCCCGGCCCGTCAAGGTCAGGTTGTCCCATTGGATGCGCAGGACCGGCTGGCCGGAGCTGGCGACGTTCGACCTGAGGCGGAAGGAGCCTTCCGGCAGGATTATCTTGCCGCCGCCGTTGCGTCCGGCGTAGTCCAGCAGCCCCTGAAGGATCTGGGCGTTCTTAACGGCGGCGATGTCGTCCTCGTTGCGCGCCGTATAGTGGGCCCTGTCGATCCATTCGCCCTCTATAAGGCCGTGGCTGTCTGCCGCCAGGTCGAAAACTATCGGCTGCGGCGGCGCGCTCGGCTCCGTGGTAAGGCTGTAGACGTCGCTCGGGCTGGTGTCGGTCCCGTCCTGGTTGTAAACGTACAGGACGCGCCAGTAATAGGTCGAGTCGTTTTCCAGGGCAACGGCGGGCCTGTAGGAGAGGCTGGCCGCGCCGGAGGCCGGCGCCTGGTAGGAATCGGCGAGAACGGCGAAATCCGCCGTTTTGGAAAGCTGGAACACGTAGCTTACGGCCTCCGTGGTTTTCCAGCTGAACGCCGGCCTGAGGTCGTTGGTGTAATACAGGCCGTCGGCCGGGCTGATAAGGGCCTGATTCCTGTTCCTTATGTCATGCGCGAGCATGACGTCCCTAACGTTCACCGGCGTGTCGGACGTGACGCGGAACCTGTCCAGAGACGAGAGGCCCTGCAGGTTGAAGGAATACTTCATCGGCTCGTCCGGTTTGGCCGGGTCCCATTCCCACAGGAACATTTTGCCGACGCTGAAGTCTACGATAAGGTAATACGAATACCAGCGGTCCACGCCGACGGCCGAAAGCGCCTCGGAGTCGCCGGGGGCGCTTTTGCCGGTAAGCGCGAAGGCGCTTCCGCCGCTGCCCAGCCTGACGCCGGCGGACACGGCGTTCGCGCCGTTTGCGAAGCCGGCCGTGCGATAATTAACCATGCTGTCCGCTTTAAGCCTGAAGAAAGCGTACAGCCTGCCGGAGGTGTACGGCCCGCCCGGAAGCGTATAGTCAAACGCGCCGGTCTGGTCCGGGATGCCTGTCCACTCCGTGGAGGTAGCCGTAGGCGTATAGGGGTTGGCGGCGTCGGCGTCCTGGTCCTCTTTCTGCTCGACCGGCCTGGCCTTGCCGAAGGTCACCGTCAGGTCCTTGATGTCGGTGGAACCGTCGGCGCTCCAGTTTATGTAGGAGAAGAAGAAGAGGTCTATGGCGCGCGTCGGGGGCACGATGTCGCTGTACCACTGAACGCCGTTGACATACAGCGTGTGCCGGTTGGTCGTCTGGTCCCACTCCACCTTTACTGTTTGCCACGGCCCGGCGAAACTGCCCGCGTCGATGAAGTGATACGTGGAATAAGTTCCGTCCAGAGTGGCGAGGACGTCGCCGTTGTACCTGTAAAGGGCATAGCCGGCGTCGTTATAGGGCGCGTAGCCCCCCGCGCCGTTAAGCTGGCCGAAGCCCTGGTCCGCGCAGTCGGACTTGCCGTTGAAGCGGACCTTGTATTCCGCGGTGATCATGGATTTGTCCATGTTTGCCGGGAACTGGAAGCCGAAGGTGTCGCTGTGGGTGTTTCCGCTGTCCAGCGTGACCCGCACGAACCGGTCGGTCCCGTCGTTTATGTACTTCACGTCGTTGCCGTTGACGCGGCCGAATTGGCCCGGCGCTATGTCCGGCACGGTTTGGCCGCTTGAAAGCCCGGCCAGAGCGTCGTTCAGGCTGTAGGTGATCTCCTTTTCGAAGGTCATGGTCAGATTCTTGATGTCGGTGGAACCGTCCGCGCTCCAGTTTATGTAGGAGAAGAAGAAGAGGTCTATGGCGCGCGTCGGGGGCACGATGTCGCTGTACCACTTAACGCCGTTGACATAGAGGGTGTGCCGGTTGGTCGTCCTGTCCCACTCGACCTCCACGTTTTGCCACGGCCCGGCGAAACTGCCCGCGTCGATGAAGTGATACGTGGAGTAAGTTCCGTCCAGAGTGGCGAGGACGTCGCCGTTGTACCTGTAAAGGGCGTAGCCGGCGTCGTTATAGGGCGCGTAGCCCCCCGCGCCGTTAAGCTGGCCGAAGCCCTGGTCCGCGCAGTCGGACTTGCCGTTGAAGCGGACCTCATACCTGGCGGTTATGACGGGATAGGCGTCCAGGCCCGCCGGGAACTGGAAGCCATAGGTGTCGCTGTGGGTGTTCCCGCTGTCCAGCGTGACCCGCACGAACCGGTCGGTCCCGTCGTCCATGTACTTCACGTCGTTGCCGTTGACGCGGCCGAATTGGCCCGGCGCCGCGGCCGGCACGGCGTCGCCGCCCGCGAGGCCGGCCAGGTCGTCGTACATGTTAAACGTGACGACCCTCCCGCCGGGCGTCGGCGCCGCGAACGCCTGCGTAAACGCCGCGAAGGACACGGACGTTGCGATCAGCGCCATCGTCAGCAAAATCGCGGCGGACTTCCTAAGTTTTCTCATTTGAGCCTCATCCTCTCTTAAATTTTGTAGCCTCTTTTATTATAAACGATAAAACGGTTTGGTCAATATGCCGGAAGGATTATTTCCAAAAATAAAAACGGCAAAAATAAAGGATAACGGGGAAACTGAAACTCCCGTTATCCTTTAGGAAAATTATCCTTCTGACGAGCAAGCCTGTAAGCCGAGTTCTGTCTTGAACAGCCATCTGTCTGGACGCGCCGTCGCCGGCGCGTTCCTGCGATCATACCAAAGCCGCGGGGGCCGGTTTTGAAACGGCCGCTCCCGATAGACGGGCCGCCTACGCGCTGAGCCCGGATCGCTCCGGAACGCCGGCTTTTTTCGATCTTGCTCCGGACGGGGTTTGCAGAGCCCTCCCCGTTACCGGGGAGGCGGTGAGCTCTTGCCTCGCCTTTCCACCCTTACCCCGGACGGCTTGCTTCGCCTGCGTCCGGGGCGGTCTGTTTCTGTTGCACTTTCCTTGGAGTCGCCTCCACCGGCCGTTAGCCGGCGTCCTGCCCGCTGGAGCTCGGACTTTCCTCACGGATACGCTCCGCGCGGCTGTCCGGCTTACTCGTCGGGGTTTATTGTAACATATCCGGGGCGGGATTGGCAACAGCGAACCAATACAAAGGGCGATTTTATGTTATAAATTCCCGTAACCCGAAGGAATGTGTTATAATGCATATCAGACTTACCGAAAGGATGCGGTGTTTGACATGAGCAAATATGCTGAAATAATTGATATGTGGCGCGGCTGGCGCGTTGAAACGGCTTCCGAAATCGACGCCCGCCTGTACAATTTCAGAATCCTTTTCGCGTACAATTCGGGCAAAATAGAAAACGACGGCGTTACCTACCACGACACGCGGGAGATATTCGAGAACGGGCGGGCCGTCAATTTTACGGGCGACCCCCGCGCGTTGTTTGAGCAAAAAAACCAAAAACTATGTTACGAGTTCCTGAAAAATAAAATCGCCGGCCGCGAACCCCTCACTATACAGTTTCTGCTTGAAATCCATTCCGTTTTAACAAGCGGGACTTATGACGAAAGGCGGTTTGTGGAACGGGAGGAACGGCCAGGCGCTTTCAAGAAGCGCGATTACGTGACCGGACGGGAAGAAGTCGGCTCAATGCCGGAGGATGTGCCGGGAGATATAAACAGCCTGCTTAACGAAATCGGAGAGTTTACGGATGGCGATGTCCTTCAGGCCGCCGCGTATTTTCACGCCCGGTTTGAGCACATTCACCCGTTCGCGGACGGAAACGGGCGCGCAGGCCGGACGCTGCTGAACTATTTCCTGATGACGCGCGATCACCCGCCGGTGATTATTTACGATGAGGACAAGGCGGCCTATTACGCCGCGCTGGAGGCTTACGATAAAACGGAGGACATCGCGCCCATGTATGATTTCCTCCGGCGGCAGGCGGAAAAAACCTGGAACAAGACGCTTGCGCGCGAAAAGCGGCATGATGGAACATCGCCTGCGCCAGACAACGACGGGGACGAATGTGAGCCTAAATAATAGCTTTGCCATAAAGTTCCCTGCGCGCTGTCATTTCATGACGCGGTAATAATTAGAGCCCGACGATTAAGTTAATCGTCGTGTTCGTTTTGCGTGCATGAGGTTGTCTCCCTATTTTTTATAGACGTCTCCGCGAGAAGCGATTGTCACAATGTCAAATTCATTATTTATTCCGTCAAACTCATATATCACCCGGAACTGTCCGACGCGCAGTCTGTATGCATTGCGGCCGGTAAGGCTCTTAACATCACCATCCGGCAGTTTGTCGACCGCGTCCATGATTCGCCGGCGCGTGTCATTATTCTGCGCGTCGAGAAACTTTATCGCGGCTTTCCTGTACGAAACTTTATAACCCATATCCGGCCCTCAAATCTTCGGAGGATACGCGCTCATCGTCGTTCTCAGCGATAGCCTGATCGTAAAGATTCACGCAAAAAACATCATCTTCGACCTCGCGGATACTCTCAATGATTTTTCGGATAAGCAAGAGTTGTCCTTCCGAGAGAGTGTCTAGAAGGGCATTGCATTCTTGGAGGGTTGTCATTTTGGATCATCCTTTCAAAGAGTTATACCGGATGCAGAAAACATTTGCCGATGACGTAGACAGAGGAGGTTAATGTTTTCGCACTTCGGTATAGTCAGGTTTCTTGCTCTCCGCCAAAACCCCGGTGCCGCCAAATGGCTTGACACCGGGGTTTATACGAATCTCGATTAAAATCTTCACAGTCTGTCGCCGAGAACGCCGTAGAAGCGTTTGGCGTTTCGGCTCCGCCTGTGAAGTTTTAATCTGAGATTCGTATTATGTGCACTGGTCGCAGATAAATCCGAACTGCGCGGATTTATCTGCCGCTCGCGCCTGCATCCTGCACTTGGCGGGACTCGAACCCACGACCTACCGCTTAGGAGGCGGTCGCTCTATCCTCTGAGCTACAAATGCGCGCTTATGCGAATCTCCGCTATATTATAAATTATACCCGTTTTATTTTCAAGCTAAAATTGTTATAATATTACGATAAACATCCAAAAGGAGAATCCCCATGTATGACGCCATAATCATCGGCGGCGGCCCGGCGGGCCTAACCGCGGCGCTGTACGCGGCCAGATACGGCCTGCGCGCGCTCGTGCTCGAAAAGCTCTATCCCGGCGGGCAGATCGTCAACGCCGCCGAGATCGAGAACTACCCCGGCCAGCTTTCCATATCGGGCGCCGACCTGACGGAGATCATGCTCTCGCAGGTGAGGCGGCTGGAAGTCCCGGTGATAAACGAGGCCGCCGCCGCCGTGTCGCCCGAGGGGCCGGTTAAACGCGTCGTCACGGCGAACGGCGCCTACGAAGCCAGGACGCTGATAATCGCCGCCGGCCGGACGCCCCGCAGGCTGGGGCTCGGGCGAGAGGACGAATTGCGGGGCCGGGGCGTGTCCTACTGCGCGACCTGCGACGGAAACTTTTATCGCGGCATGCGCGCGGCGGTCGTCGGCGGCGGCGACACCGCCGTGACGGACGCCCTGTTTTTGAGCCGGATATGCGAAAAGGTCTTTCTGATCCACAGACGCGGCGAGTTCCGCGCGGCGGAGGCCGAGGTGCGCAAGCTGGCCGCCCGCGCGAACATCGAGCCCGTCATGAACGCCTCCGTCACCGGGCTTATCGGCGAGGGGAAACTGACGGCCGTCACAGTCGAGCGGCGCGCCGGCGGGGCTCCGCCCCCCGGGAACCGTGGAAAAGACAAGGAAAATCCCCGGGCTGACGCCGGGCGGCCCCTTACGGACGGGAACCGTGGAAAAGACAAGGAAAATCCCCGGGCTGACGCCGGACGGCCCCTTACGGACGGAAACCGTGGAAAAGACAAGGAAAATCCGCGGGCTGACGCCGGGCGACCCCTTACGGACGAAATCCCGGTCGACGGCCTGTTCATCGCGGTCGGCTCGGTTCCGGACACGGAGCTCTACAGGGGTTTCCTGGACATGGACGACGAGGGCTACATCCTCACCGACGCGGAGACGCGGACAAACCTGGACGGCGTATACGCGGCGGGCGACGTCAGGAAAAAGGCCCTCCGCCAGGCGGTGACGGCCGCGGCCGACGGCGCGGCGGCCGCGCATCAGGCTATGCTGAGGCTGGGCTGATACGAATACAGGAGGCGTTGTCGGAATAGGGCTGAACTGAAACAGTTCCCTCGGAAACTCGAACACCGTATAAGAGATGTCATTCTGAGCTAAAAAAGCAGGGAGTGGTTTGCCCTCACCGGCCCCCCCGAAAGGCGCATTCAATGGACATCCAATGGTACCCCGGGCACATGGCGAAATCCCGCAGACTGATCGAGGAGAGCCTGTCGCTGGCGGACGTGATAATCGAGCTTGTGGACGCGCGGATCCCGCGAAGCAGCCGCAACCCCGACATCGACCGCATGGCCGCGGGCAAGAGGCGCGTCGTCGTGCTGAACAAGGCCGACCTGGCCGACGCCGGGGCGACGGAAGAGTGGATCGCGCTGTTCGAAAGCCTGGGCCTTCGCGCGGTGGCCGCGGACACGGCCTCGCCGAAGGGGCCGGAACGCATCGTCGACGCCGCCTGCGCCCTTATGGCCGACAGGCTCCGGCGCGAGAAGCTGCGCGGGCGGTTGTGCACGCCGGTAAAGGCCATGGTGACGGGCATCCCGAACGTCGGCAAGTCCACGCTGATAAACCGGATAGTCGGCAAAGCCCCCGCGAAGGCGGAGGACAGGCCCGGCGTCACGCGCGGGAAGCAGTGGATCAGGCTCAGGCGGGATTTCTTCCTCCTGGACACGCCGGGGATCCTCTGGCCGAAGCAAAACGACAGGGAGACGGGCGTGAACCTGGCGCTGACCGGCGCGATAAAGGACGACCTGCTAGACGCCGCGCAGCTCGCCCGGATTTTGATCGAAAAGCTCGCGTACATAGCGCCGGAGGCGATCCCCCGCCGCTACAAGCTCGGGCCGGACGAAAACAGAAGCCCCGACGGGACGCTGGAAGCGATCGGCAGGGCCAGAGGGCATATCCTGAAGGGCGGCGGGGCGGACATTGACAGGACCGCCGCCGTGCTACTGGACGAATTCCGCGGCGGGAAACTCGGGAGGATCACGCTGGAGAGGGCGTAGCAACGGTTATTTTCAGGCTGAACGACTATGCGCCCGCGCGGCAAAGGCGGCCCGCCCTCCGGCGAACCGCCCCCGCAGCCCCGTCAATTTCCCGCCCGCTTATACGAATCCCGATAAAATCTTCACACTCTGTACTTTCATTTTTCATTGTTCATTTTTCATTGTTCTCTGTTCTTCATTCACTGCTTTACAGCCGCCTGCGAAAGCGCGTTGTTGACCGCGTCCAGGATGATCTGCCCGGTTACCGGGTAATCCGAGGACGGGATCAGGTCCGTGGTCTGGTTGGCCACTATCTCCTTCGACAGGTCGGCCATGGCCGGCTGGAACAGGGGATAGAACACCTGCTGGGTCTCGGCCATGTTCGTCATCGTCACGTCCAGAATTTTATCTTTGGAGACCGTCACGTCCACGTTCACGGGACTGTTATGTAATATGATTTCCGCCGTATATGTGCCCGGAATGTAGAGATCGCCGCTTACTTCCGGCTTGTTCCGCGGAATGAACAGGTAAATGAGCAATAGGATCACCGCCAGGCCCAGCAGCACAAACACGGCTGTCTTGATGATTTCCCTAAGCTGCAGCACAATGATTCTCGTCCCGCCCATTTTGCTTGCCTCCTTATAACAAATTCCTTATAATCTATTACAAACGGCCGATAAATATTCCAGGCTATAGCGTTTCAACTTAATAAAACACTTTGGGCGCGGAAATTTTACGTGGGGAAGAATAGATTTGTTTTTGAAGACTGCTTGCAGAAGGTGTTGGTCGGAAATATGTCCCTTCGCTTCATCCTCGGGCTGCCGCAGAGCGGCAAGACGCACCGGATTTTTACCGAAATCGCGAAAGAGCTCGCGCGGGGCGCGCAGGGGCCGGACGGCCCGCTTCCGCCGCTGCTCCTTATCGTTCCGGAGCAGTTCTCCATGTCCGCCGAAAAAAAGCTCGTTTCCATGCTTCCGGAGCCGGCCGTCACCCGCGCGCAGGTCCTGAGCTTCCGGCGCCTGGCCTATCACCTGTTTGCGCGGACGGGGGCCGCGGGCGGCGCGTTCCTGGACGACGCGGGCAAGGCGATGCTGATGCGGAAGGTCCTCCTGGACATACGCGGCGGCCTCGGGTTCTATAAACGCGCGGCGGACAAGCCCGGTTTCGCGGGCCTGATGCAGGAGCAGATAGCGGAGTTCCGCCAATACGGCGTCGGGCCGGAGGCCATCGCGCGGGCTTTTCCCGAAAGCTCCAAGTTCGCGGACATCCGCCTGATCTTCGAGAGCTACGCCGACGCCCGCGCGAGGTTCTACTCGAACGACGACGCTTTGTCATTTGTCCCCCAAAAGATCGAGGAATCCGGGTTCTACGACGGAGCGGAAGTCTGGATAGACGGCTTCTTCGGCTTTACGCCCCAGGAGCGGGGGGTGATCCGCGCCTTGCTCAAAAGATGCGCGCGGGTCAGCGTCTCGCTCACGATGGACGCCGCCGCGCCGGATTTTGGAGATAATGTCGAACAATTCCCCTATGAGCCCGCGGAAAGCGACTTTTTCCGCGAGACGAAGGACACCGCCTTCCGCCTGGCCGCGCTGGCGAATGAGGCCGGGGCCGCCGCCGAGCCGCCGCTTTTGCTGAAAAGGGCGCATCCCTCGCCGGAGCTGGATTTCTTCGTCAATAACTGGCAAAACCGCCGGGTATACCGCGGGGAGGTCAAAAACATCCGCCTGGCGGCCGCCGAAAGCCGGCGCGAGGAAGTCCGCGTCCTGGCGGACGAGATACTCCGCCTGTGCCGCGAGGGGCATCGCTACCGCGACATCGGCGTCATCGCCTGCGGCCCGGAATACGGGAAAGAGCTCCGCGGGACGTTCCGCCGATACGGCATACCGCTGTTCATGGACGAAAAGACGGACGTGTTCTGCCACCCCCTGACGGAGCTCGTGCGCTCCGCCGTGGAAATCTGCGCGTACAACCGCGGCCGCGAGAGCGTGTTCCGCTTCCTTAAAACCGGCCTGGCGGGCCTTTCCAGAGACGAGACGGACGTCCTGGAGAACTACGTCCTGGCGCGCGGGGTCGCGGGCTACAAGTGGGACCTGGACTGGGACGCCCCGGAGGAGGTCCTGCGCGCGCGGGAGCGCTTTTTCGCCGCCGTCGCGCCGCTGGCCGAAGCCCTGGGAAAGGGCGTTTTCGGCGGGGACAGGCGATACCCGGTCCGGGCGGTTTGCGAAGCCCTGTTCGACATGCTGGGCCGGTTGGACGTCCAGGCCGTTCTGGAACGGAAGCTGGAGCGGATAGAGGCGGCCGGCGGCGCGGAGGACGCGCGCGGTTACGGGCAGGTATTGGGCAAGGTGACCGGCATTCTGGACAGAATGGCCGAAATCCTCGGCGGCGAGGCGGTGACCGTAGGCGAATTCGGCAGGATCCTCGACGCGGGCCTGGAGAGCGCCGACCTCGGCGTGATCCCGCCGTCGGCGGATCAGGTGCTGGCCGGGGACTTCGAGCGCTCCCGCTTCCCGGAGATAAAGACGCTCTGCGTCCTGGGCGCGAACGCGGATTCTTTGCCGCCGCCGATAAAAGACGGCGGCGTCCTGTCGGACGAGGAGCGCCGGGAGTTCCGGGCGAAAGACCTGGAAATCGCGCCGGACGGCAGGCGGAGGGCCTTCGACGAGCGGATGAGGATATACTGCGGGCTGGCGAAGCCGCTGCAGGGGCTTATCCTGATTTACCGGGAAAAGGAGGCCGCCGCGGCGGTCGGGAACCTCAGGCGCATGTTCCCCGGCCTGGCCGCCCCCGCATACGCCGGGGCCATGCCGCCCGCCGGGCCGCTTACGGAGCGGCTTTGCGCCATGCTGGGCGCGTACGCGCGCGGCGCGGAAATGCCGGAGGACTACGCCCGGGCGTACGGGCTTCTTAGGCAAAGGCCGGAACAGGCGGCATTTCTGGCCCGCCTGGAGCGGCTGATCCTCGACCGGGCCGCCGGCAGGCGCGTCGCTCTGGGGCGGGAGGCCGTGGCGGCACTCTACGGCAAAGTGCTGAACGCGGGGGTGTCCCGCCTGGAAAAGTACGCGGAGTGCCCGTTCTCGTACTTTATGACCTACAACCTGAAGGCCGCGGAGCGGAAAATATACGAGGTGGAGAGCGTGGACGTCGGAAGCCTGTTCCACGCGGTGCTGGAGAAAGTGTCGCGGGCGCTCGCGGAGCCGGGGAACGGGCTTAGTAACCGTGATATATTAAAAGACAAGGAAAATTCGCAGGTTGATGTTGAACGGTTCCTTACCTGGCGGAACCTCGGGCGCTCCGACATAGCGGCCTTGGTGGACGGGGCCGTGGAGGAGCTGGCCCCGGCGGTAGGCGACAGGCTTTTCTACTCGACGGAGCGGCGAAGGTACATGCTGACGAAGGTGAAGCGCATATGCGGGAAGTCCGTATGGGCGTTGGCGGAGCACATCAGGCGGGGCGCTTTCGAGCCGCTCGGCGCGGAAGTGGTGTTCGGGGGGGGCAGTTACGAGCGCGCGGAGGAGGCTTATGAGGCTTATGAGGATCCCGAGGCGAAAACGCGGCACTGGTCGCAGATAAATCCGAACTGCACGGATTTATCTGCTGCTCGTGCCTGCATCCTGCCGCTCCCGGGCATCGAACTTCCCCTTGACGACGG
>WQUN01000067.1 GCA_009782085.1 Bacillota bacterium | reverse complement strand
CCGCGCCCTTGTTGTATGTGCTTGCCGTATCCAGGGTGACCGCGTGGTAGTTGTCCCCGAAGTAGTATTTCACCTGGTTGGAGGCGGAGGTGGAGTCATACGTCACGGCAAAGAACACCCAGTTGTCGTATCCGGCGCTGGCGTCTTTCGTTATCTTTCCGGAGCTGCTCGACACGCCCGAGGTGTCGGAGAGGTCAGGCCACACGTTTATGCCCATCTGCAGGCTGCCGTTAGATTTCTGGACAAGATCGACGCCGCTGCCTCCGTCCCTGATCCAGCTCACGACCCTGTTCCCGCCGGCGCCTTCCTCCAGATCCCTGGCGTTGAGCCAGCCGGTGATCGTGAAGGATTTCAGGTCTTTCAGGTCGTCCATCTGCCCGCCGAGGTCGGCCGCGTAAGGCCCGGAAACGGAGCCGAAATCCAGCGCGCAGTCTCCGCCGCCGTTAGGCGTGTTGGCCGTATATACGGGATGATTGTTGGTCAGAGCCGCCGCCGGGTACTGCGCCGCCGAAGCGCCCGTGTTGGCGGCGGCTTGGCCGGAGCCCTCGTCAAAGAGCAGCTCGACGATCGGCAGTGCCGAGGCCTTGACCAACCCGTCAACAGCCGCCTGCACCTCGGCGGTCATGGCGTCCACTTGTGCCTGCGTCGCGTCGGCGTTCGCCGCCACGGCGTCGGCCCGGACGACGGCGTCGGCCAGTACGGCCCAGCTCTCGGGCGTGTAGTCGGCGCTGTTCATTGAGGCGATGCTCGCAAGCAAAGCGTTCAGCGCGGACTTGTCCACCGGTAACCTGAAAACGGAAGTGAACGTGCCGGGTTCGCCGCTCGGGTCTTCCGCGATAGTCCCTCTGCCGGAAATCGCGAATCCCGCCATATAACTCGTCGGGAAGCTCGGTATTGTCCTGGAGCCGGAAACCGTGTGACCGTCGGTCGTGTTAACCAGACCGGTAAAGCTGTTTCCGGTTCGGGTCATTTCCATCGTTCCAAGCGCGCTTACCTGCTGATCCCCGGCTTCCCAAAGAGTGCCGGTGGAACCGTCAGTCAGCCTGGCGCGGACGCCCCACCAGCCCTGAGGCGCGTAGAACATGCCGATCATTTGCGACAGCGGGTCAAGGGAGGCCCTGAACGTCAGGCCCGACCTCATCCATCCGGTGTCGCTTGACTGCAGGCTCTTGTATGTCGCTGTTATGTCCTTATCCCCGCTCAGATTCGTGTATACGAACACGCAGCTGTCGGGGCCCGCGTAGAATTCGGAGCTGCTCTTTCCGGAAACGGTCAGTTCTCTGGTAGTAGGGTCATAGCTGACGCCGAAGACGACCGCGTCACCTATGCATGTGTAGAACCATCCGGCCAGGCCCGGAACCGGGCCGGACTGCGGGAACGCCGAGGCGTCCTCAGGCACAAGGCCCTGCAGCGCGCCGTTCAGCGCCTTGACTGCGCCGTCCGCGTCGGCCTGCGTCGCGTTGTCGTTCGCGACGACCGCTTCGGCCGCCGCGACGGCGTCGGCCAGTGCGCTCCAGGTTCCGGCGGTGTAATCGGATTCATTGAGCGTTGCGATGCTGTTCAGCATGGCGATCAGAGCGGTCTTGTCCGTAGCCGGCACGGCTGCGGCCTTTACGTTGATCGTTATCGGCTTCGAGACGGCCGCCGACCCGTCGGCGAATACCGCCCTGGCGACAAGCATTTTCTGTCCCATGCTCGCGGGCTTGTACGCGAAGCGCCAGCCGTGGCCGCTGTCAGTGCTTTCGCCGATCTTCAGGCTGTCGAGGTAATATTCCACCTTCGCTACCTGCCTGTACGAACTGCCCACCGACGCCTGGATGTCAAAAAGCTCGTTCTGTGTGACCTCGCCGCTGTCCGCGGGTGATATGACGGAAACGTCAGGCAGCACCGCGTCCGCCTGGCTGGGCGTCCAGCGGTAAATGATGTTCTTGCCGCGCCAGTCGTCCTCGGCCAGCACGACGTATTCGCCGTTGGAGCGCTTAGTCGCGCGGACGCCCTGAGGCGTATCGACCCAGCCGGTTTCCTTGAACGTCAGCGAGGGCTGGAACTGCCCCGCGTAGGCGGCGGTGTTTTTGTTATACACATTGATGTTGCCGCCGTACATGGTGCAGACAAAGACGTAATCCCCGGCGATATCGAAGGCTTCCGGATACAGGCCGTTTTCCATCGGTAAATCCAGAGTGTACGCGGCGACGCGGTTGCCTTTCTTCCAGTTGTCATAGCGCGCGAATACGCTTCCCGTGAGGCCCCAGTCAATGTAAGGACTGGCGTCCGTGTAGCCGCTGAGATACATGACGTCGTTTACGCTGTCGTACGCGATCCTCTGGATCATGTTGAACGGCGCGGGCACGTCGTACTTGGTGTTCAGCGCGCTGCTCTTGTCGTAAACGGGGTTGTTATTGGCGTCAAATCCCAGGAACTTGTATTCCATGATGCTGTCGTCCTTTGACTCGCCGCACCAAATGTCGCCGTTGAGGTCGACGTCCCACGCCCAGCCGTTGTCGCTGAAGTAGCCGGTATACCGGGCGACCGTGCTCGGCGCCTGATCGTACACGTATATGTCGAATCCGGCGTCATTGCCCGGGATGCCGCTGCTGTTCTGCTGATACATGCCGTTCTGGTACTGAACAAGCCTTCCGTCCAGCTCTCTTACCCAGTTGTGCCCGTTCGTTCTGTTAGCCCCGAGCCTCGGGTCGTCCGGATAGTTGACCTGGTCCCTGGTGAGCCCCACAACGGTGGCTTCCTGGCCGAAGCTCTTGCTGTAATCCATCGAGTAGATCTCTCCCCCGCCGTAGACGCGCGCTCCGTCGTCGCCGGGCAAGAACGTCGCGCAGTCCGTGAAGTGGAAGCAGTGTTCTTCCCAGACGAGCTGGCCGTCCGGCGTCAGTTTGCGGATGACCGTCTCGCCCTTGCTCAGGACGACGTAGACGTTGCCGTCGGCGTCCGTTCCGGCTTTAACCAGCGAGAAGAACTTCATCGGCAGGTACTCGCCCGGCGTGCCGGAGCCGATTCCGCCCTCGTCGCCGAAAGTCCTGACAAGGACAGGCGCTCCCGTGCCGGATACGTCATAGAACAGTACCTGCTGCCTCGCCCCGTTGTCGGTCGTCATCAGATAGCCGTCCTTCGCGTCAAAGGTGACGGAATTCGGGCTGCCCGCGTCGGTGATGACTCTGCCCGTCACGGCTCCGGACAGGCTGTACTCTTTGATATCTGTTCCGACAACAGCCCATAACGCGTCGGAATTCGGGTTCACCCCAATGCGCGTCGCGCCGGGAACGGAGAACGTATTCAGCAAGGCGAGCGTGAGGCCGTCGTATACCTGAACGGTTCCGTCCGGCCATAAGGCGTACAGCGTGTTGTTCTTTTCCGCCAGATCAATGACGTAATCGCCGTGACCGCCGTTATCAACGTGAATATACTGCTGCTGGGTGTTCGTGTGGATGTTGTTCGGGTCCCAGGCGTAGCGGATCAGATTGCCGGCGTCCGTGAAAATCCAGAAATTGGAGGCGTTCACGGCCACGGCGTAGCTGCTGGTGCCCCAGCCCCATCCGTCCAGGTCGTTGCCTTGGTTATCATGGGCCCAGATCAGATATGAGTTGACGTCTCCGTCTTTGTAAATGCCGGTGCATCTGCCGGCCTCGTCCCAGTTCGTCGCGGTAAATACGGCGCCCTCGGCGAAAGCGGCGTTAACCGCCCACTCCTGGACCCATTTTCCGGCTTGCCGCACGTTCGTGCCTATGCCGGGATATGTGTTCCCCAGCCAGCTCGTGGCGTACGCGAACGTGGCGGGCGCGAGATTGTCAATCGCCGCCTGGAGATCGGAGACCGCCTGATTAACATTTTCCTGTGTCGCCTGAGCGTTCGCCGCGATGCCTTTGGCCCAGCCGACGATTTCCATCAAAGCGGCCCAGCTGTCGGAAGTGTACGAAGTGCTGCTCATTTGGCCGACGCCGGCCAGCAGAGCGTTCAGTTCGGTTTTGTCGACGACGGGCCCTTGCGCGCCCGCAAGCGTGACCGTCGCGAATTTCGAGTTGGACTGGAAATTGCCGCCGTCACCGGCCCATGTGACGCCGCCGTTGCGGCCGGCGCCCTTCATGGAGTCGTCGTAGGCGATGTCAAAACCGATTTTGGAGCCTTCGGCGACGGTAACGCCGAGGGCGCTCCACGGAATCGACATTTCCAGCTGGTAATTGCCGTTGCCTATCGTATATTTATAGCGCACTCCGTTTTTATAGGAGTTGTTCTGGGCGAACAGCAAATCGGTCCAGCTGGTCACGTATGAGGTGTTGCCCTGGTCGATGTTCGCGAATTTCGGATTGGCCTCCGTGCCTAAATTGGGGCAGAACGGCACGATATACTGCATCGTGTGGGCGTCATAAATGCCGCCCTTGGAGTTGGCGCCGTCCACGAACACCTCGATGGCGTCGTTTTCCCACTGATACACCGGCATGGTCGCGTTCTGATTGTTGTCCAGAACGTAAGCGCCGATGTACAGGTTATTCGCGTCCCACCCGAATCCGAACTTCGCGTCGGCGTAGGAGATGTCGCTGCCCATCTGCTGGGTCATCGTATACTTGACGTCCCATTCGCCGGAACCCAGAACGCCGTCAATGCTCGGCGGGGTATTCATTTTGTAGCAGTCGACCTGGACGCCTTCAGTGGCGCCGGTGTCGTCGCTGACCTGTACGCCGTTGAACGGAACCATCTTGAAGAGGACGTTCTTGCCCTTGTAGTCTTCCTCCATCAGAATCCGCCATACGTCCCTGCCCGTGCCGTCGTCCGCTTTCATGACCGACAGCCCGTATGGTATGTCGATCCAGCCTACGTTCGCCGGGCCGCCGACAGCTTCGCCGGGCGTGATATACCCCATCGGCTTCGCCGTGTCTGTGTCGAAGACGTGGATCTCGCCGCCCTTATTTCCCAGCGGGCCGTATGTCCCGTAGAGGGCGAATAATGCGCCGTCGCAGACGGCGATCGAGGCGACCGAGATGTTGAACGCCTGCGACGAGAACGAGTCGCCCTTAGCGCTGTAATACGGTAAAGCAATGGGATAACCCGCGTGCAAAACCGGGGGTCCCGCCGCGAAATTGTCAAAGCGGTATATCACGCGGCCGTTGCCGGTGTCCTCATCCGGGAACGCGCTGTTGAAAGCCAGTACGTACAGCGAGTCGTTCGCCGCGTCGTATACGACCTTGCCGGGGCCGCCGCGTCCGTCGCCCGTGTTGGGGAGGTTGTAGACCTTCACGTCGCTTTGCCGCTGGCTGTAGCGCAGCACGCCGTTCCCGTCCACGCCCGCCGCCGGGACCTCGATGATCTGGCCGTCCGCCGCTTTCCATATATTGCCGTTCTCGTCGATATTCCAGGTAAGGCTGCCGCCGTCGTTGGCGCCGTTCCAGGTCGTAAAAAACGTCCATTCGTCCGACGTGAACTGCCCGTCCCCGTTTTTGTCGATCCAAACGCGGGGCTTGAAACCCAGGCTGCCCCAATCGCTCTGAGGCTGGCCGGGAACCAGGCGGGTGCCGTCGTTGTCGTAGGCCGGCACCGCGTTTCTGGCGACGATGGAGCAGGGTACGGCGGTTTCCCCGTCAAACCGGTAGACGAGGACGCCTGTCCCGTACATGCCCGTGAAGAACATGAATTTCTGGCCGCCGACTGTCCGGATATCCACCTGAGCCATTACATATATATCGCAGTAAAGCCTCGGGTCGTCCGGATATCTTTTCTGGTCGATGGTCAGCGCGTACAGGTTCTGCTCCGAGCCGGCCGCACCGATATAATCCGTGCCGTCATACTCGGGTTCGTTAGAGTAATCCATTTTGAAATGGCTGAGCTTGGTGTAAAGGTCGGCGCCGTTTGTCGCCGGGTCGAAACCGTAGCGCTCGACGAACGTCATGCCGAATATCTGCCATTTCTGCGTCGCCATGTCGGGTTCCAGGCAGCGGAGGATCGTGCAGCCGCCGCTGTAGTATTCGCTCATGGCCACGTAGAGGTTGCCCGCCGCGTCTGTGCCGATGCCGGTCATGTTGTCGAATCTCGTCGGCTTGATAACGCCCGCGTCCGGTTTGTAGACGCCGTGGGAGGCGGTCAGGCCGGAGACGCCGTACAGCTCGCCGATTCTCTTTGTCTCCGCGGGAGCCGTTCCGCTGACGTCATAAAAGACGATCTGGTCGGTTCCGTTGTCGGCCACCATCAGCTGGCCGTCGTTGGAGAACGCGATCGCTCCCGGTGAAAAGGCGACGACGCTTTCTATGACGCCGAGATCGGCGGCGATTTGCGCGACGTCGCGGCTTTCCTTGATAACCATGCCGTTGGAGCCGCGCACTTCGTTGCCGGATATGTCGAAGGACAAATTGCCGAGTTCCGCGTGCTTGGAGTTTGCGTCGATGTTAATGTTCCCGATGCATTTGCCGTCTTTGTAGACGCCGTCCTGACGGCCGCCCTCGTCATAGCCCGAGTGGGTATAAACCGTGCCGTCCGGATATACCTTTATATCGGAAATTTGGTTCTGAACCCAGCCGCCTCCTTCAGGCACGTTCAGAACGGTGCCGACGCCGCTGAACGAATTGCCGGCCCAGGAGGTGTATTTACTGATCGATTCGTTCACGGCCGACCGCGTCCAGTTGATCGTGTAGGTTTTGTGCACCGCGCCCGAACTGTCCGTGACGGTAATCGACGACGTTCCGGGAACGGTCGTGCTGGCGTCTATGGCGACTTTCGCGGCGGGATCGTCCGGCTTAAGCGTCAGTATCGGCGACCCCGTGGACTTCTGACGGACCGGCAGTTCGACCGTGTAATCCGTCACGTTTTTGTTAAACCCGGCTATGGGGATGCCGTTGTAGCGGATCTCGGTGAGATCCGCGTCCCCGGCCGCGGCTAAGGCGGCGGAGACGAAGCTGAGGTTGAGACAGCCGACCGTCATGACCAGCGCCAGAAACATGCCGCAGCATTTCCTGAAAGACCTCATTGCGATTCCTCCTTTTGTTTTTATATAAGCGCGCCAGCGTCGAATGGTTCTTCTCCGCTGGCGCGCTTTATACACCGCTTTGCGTTACTTCAAAGGGACGGTGTATTTCTGCATATACAGCTGCTTGTACGCCAGCCAGGCGTCGCCCATATCCTTTACGTTCTGCCTGAATTCGGGCGTCAGATAGCGGTCTTCGTACTCCTTGTAGTTCGCCTCGAAATCCTCCGGCTTGCCGACGATCGCCGTAATGGTCTGGGTTTTGGCGCCGTCGCAGTCAAAGCTCGTCGTCTTCTTTAAGTCCGCGAACTGCTTTTCCAGGGCGTCAAACTTTATTTTCGCCTGTATTACATCGTCCCCCAGCGGTTTTGCCGTATAGGTCTTGATCATGGGCGCGTAATGCATCCTGATCGCCCGGTCCGTAATGCCGCCGGAATTGATGCTGTCGGGATTGGTCAGATCCGGCGGGTAGCACTCTTGCGGCGGATAATCGTTTTTGAAGGAATCAAAGCCAATCCCGTAAGTTTCCGAGTTCCAGTCCACATCGCTGCCGTTTACGGGATACATGCCGTAGTAGATGCCGTCCTTCTCGCTCGACGTGCCGCTCACCGCCCAGTTGGCCACATCCTGGTATTCGGGCTTGAACCGCCTGTCATAGCCGTCTCCCGTGTAGAAATCCGGCGGGCCCCAGGCGCGGAGCGTACTGGCTTCCTCGCTGTAGTTCCAGTCGATCCAGTTCAGTATCTGCGGAATATCGGCCTCTTTCACGCTGGTCGTGATGCCCACCGCGCCCCAGCTGTTGGACAGGGAAGCCACGTGGACGCTGTTGTCCTGATATTTGTTCTGAAGGCTCTCCGGCATGAAGAGGTATACCTGCCTGAACCCGTAGCCGCGGTTTTCGTCCCTGGCGACTTTTCTGGCGGAGTTGGCGTCCAGCCATCCCTGGAACACCGCGTATTCGCCGTTGACCACCTTGGCGTCGCGCTGCTCGTCTTTCTGGATGAACGTCTCTTTTCCGATCAGGTCCTCGTTGTACAGCTTGTTGAACCACTGGATATAGTTTTTCCATTCCGGCGTGTCGGCAAAATACGCGAACTTGTTGTTGTTCACGTCGTACAGCCTGTCGCCCAGATCCTGCCAGAAGAAACCGGGAAGCGTGAACGCCGACCACATCATGCTGTCCGCGGCCGAGTTCAGCTGTATCTGGCCGGGGGTCACATTGTTGGTGCCCACCTTGAGGTTCAGTTCCTTCACCTTTTTCAGATAGATGTAAAAATCATCCAAAGTGTAGATCGGAACGTCGTTGATGTCCTCGAAAGAAAGATTCCCGCCCTTGGATATGTACAGGTCGATCAGTTCTTTTTCCGATTTCGCCTGCGGGAAGATCATTTTCAGTATGTCGTCCCTGAAATACCAGCTGTAGGGCGACCATGAGATGTTCCGCTGGACGTACGGCTCGTTGACAAGGTTTGTGGCGTCCCTGGGAGGGGCGGAGGGCACAAACCAGAGCTTCTGGGTCGCGGCGTCCAGGTTGGCGCTGTACCAGTCGTCCACATTGACGCCCCATTTGGTCAGCCGGGCCACCGTAAGCGGCATGTAGGTCTTGATCTCATCCAGCGTTATCGGACGGAGAAGCTCCAGATCCCTAAGCGACTGATAGGCTTCCGGATTGTCGAAAATGCCGTTCGACTGACCGATTATCTCCGGCATGGTGCCGCCGATCTTCTGCATCTGGAAATACTGGGCCCCGCTCATGCCGCCGGGCATCTGCACGATTTCCGGTATAACCTTTGTTTTTTCCCTCCAGATGGGCGTCAGGAGGTCGTTCGCGGGCTGCTTGCTGCCCGTGCCGATCTTGCTGAGCATCGTGATGTGCAGTTCGCTCGCCTTGCTTACGTCAAAAGCCCCCGCCTGCGCGTTGTCCTGCGTAGCCGGCGCTTCCGTGGCGGGCGCTTCCGTGGCGGGCGCTTCCGTAGCGGGCGCTTCCGTAGCCGGAGCCTTCGTAGCGGGCGCCGGAGTGGCTGTCGGATTCGCGCCGCCCCCGCTGTTATTTGATTTGCAGCCGCTGATCATAATGGCCGCCAACAGCAAAAGCGCGACCATACCTTTCAGCCATAATTTCATACTGATACCCCTTTCTGATTTTTGGTTTTTTTGATTCTATGCTTTTACCGCTCCCGTAAGCATACCCTTTACAAAATATTTCTGAAAGAAAGGGTATATGAAAAGCAGCGGGAAGGTAACAACAGCCATGATTGCCATTTTGATCACCTGCGGCGTCGGGGGCTGATACGCCATGTCCTGAATAGTCTGTATCTGCTTGGCCATCTGCGTGGAGCTGGTGTCGATAATGCTGCGCGCCTCGGTGGATTTGATAACGTTCATCATCACGTACTGCAGGGTGTACAGCTGCTTTTTGGTTATGTAAAGGACGTTCGTGGTGACGTCCAGCCAGTTGCCGACGACGGCGAAAAACAGAAACGCGGCGATCGTGGCTTTCGCAAGGGGCACTATGATCCTGAAAAATATCTGGTAGTTGTTGGCCCCGTCCATCAAGGCGGATTCCTGAAGCTCTATGGGCTGGTTGTCGATGAACGAGCGCATGACCACGGCGGTAAAGTAGGAAAAAGCGCCCGGCAGGACGAAAACCAGAAAATTGTTGATCAGCTTCAGTTTCGCCATGACGATATAGTTGGACACGACCGTCCCGCCGATAAACATGGGGATCATGAAAAAAATAATTATGGCCCTCCGTCCCGGCAGGCGGGTTTTGGAAAGCGAAAAGGCGGTCATCATGCAAATACTGACGCCGAACACCGAGGAAACCAGACAGCGGGCCACGGTCACCACCGCGGCGCTCCTAAGCGTCTGATACTTGAACACATACACGAAGTTTTCCAGGGTAAAAACCCTCGGCCACACGTATATGCCGCCGTACTGCGCGTCCGCGCCCGTGTTGAAGGCCAGGATCATCACGTACCAGAACGGATAGATCATGATGACGCACAGCAATATCATGAAAAGGACGTTAAAACCGTCGAACGCCATTTCCCCGGGCGAACGCCTGATTCTCCTCTTGTGCAAAACCTATCCCCCCGCATGACGGATCAATATATGCCGACTCCGTTCAGTTTTTTGGTGACATAATTCGTGCCCAGAACCAAAATCATCGACACGACGCCCTGGAACAGCCCCACGGCGGTGGAAAGCGAATACTGCCCGTTGACCACGCCGTTAAAATATGTATAGAGATCGATCGTGTTGACCCGGTCGCGCAAAACGGCGTTCTGCAGATTGAACATCTGGTCGAAATTCGTGCGGAACAGGCCGCCCATGGCGAAGATCAGCAGTATGCTGAACGTGGGTATCAGGCCGGGAAACGTGATATGCGTCACTTTGGCGAGCCTGCCGGCGCCGTCCACTTCCGCCGCCTCGTATATCTGCTCGTCGATGGTGGAAAGGGCGGCCATATACAGGATAGTCCCCCAGCCCACGCCCTTCCAGATGCCGGTGATAATGAGAACGGCCAAAAAGTATTTGGGATCCTGCATGTAAGACACGCGCTGCATGTGGAACAGCTTTTCCAGGATGTTGTTGAGTATGCCGTCGGACTCGTAGGAGAGAAAAGTGTACACCAGACCGGAGATCGTGACCCAGGAGACAAAATTCGGGACATATGAGATCGTCTGAACGACTTTTTTGAAACGCAGGTGCCTTAACTCGTTGAACAAAAGCGCCAGAAGCAGAGAGGCGGGAAAGCCGAACACCAGGCCCGCGAAGCTGTACCAGACCGTCCTGCCCATGATGCCGTAAAACCAGCTTTGCCTCAAAAAAGCAAAGTTCTTAAACCCGACAAAGGGACTCGCGAGGCCGAACCAGCCCTTCGCTATGTTGTAATCCAAAAAAGCGATTATGTTGCTGAACATCGGCAGGTAACCGAACACCAGCGTAAGCACAAGCGCCGGCGCAAGGAAAACATACAGCGCGCTGACGTTGACCCGGTCAATGGAATATGATTTTCTTTTCACCCCGCTCCCCCGTTCCGGCTATGCGTTAACAATATAACTAATTGTATTCGCCGCCGCTTCGGGAAACAAGGTAACAATTCTATTAAAAATAACGCTCTTCTATGATTTTATATCCGGTATGCATAACCGAATCGTCGTTCCCTGGCCCAATTCGCTGAAAATTTGTATGCCGCACTCCTCCCCGTAGTACAGTTTAAGCCGTTGGATCAGGTTCCTCAGGCCGTATCCGCCCTTGGGCGCCGTATACCGCAAGGACAATATCTCTTCGATCTGTTGTCCGGACATGCCGGAGCCGTCGTCGGAGAAGATGAAACAGATCATGCCGTCGTCCTGATAGGCGCGGATCGCGATCCTGCCCTCATCTCTGCCCAGGAAGCCGTGTTTGACAGCGTTTTCGGTCAGCGGCTGGAGCGCGTGCCTGAGAATATGCCGTCCGTACAGGCTCTCGGGAACCTCGGCCGCGACCTCGTAGCGGGCCCCGGTGATCTGGTTAATGACGCTTACATACTCTGTAAGCATATGCAGCTCGTTTTCCACGCTTTCGAGCATATTGCCCTGCGACAGCGCGCTTCTGTAGTAAGCGGTCAGCGAATCCAGCAGCTTCGTCGTCTTTTCGTCCTTGTTTTTTACGGAATGGATGCGCAGCACCGTCAGGGAATTATACAGCAGGTGGGGATTGATGCGCTCCTGTAGGAGCAGTATTTCCAGAATGCTCTTCATTTTGTCCGATTCCGCCAGCCGCTTATGGGTTTCGTCGCGGTTTATCAGCATTTGCGCGAGTTTTTTGGTTATAACGCTTATTTCGTCCTCGAAGGTGTGACCCGACAGGTACTGCTTCATCTCGTCCTCGTCAAGGACCGCTATATGGTTGATAAATTCGTTGAATCCCCTGGTAATCGTCGTGGAGGTGTTCTTTGAAAGCAGGAAAATCATGACGATCAGCACCGTAAAAACCGCGAGGAGCATCAGGCCCGTATGCAGGTTGCGGCTGTTGATCTCGGCCTGGGAGGGTCCCGAGAGCAAATAGCTGCCGTCGGGGAAGGAGGGCGATTTTACCAGAACGTAGGAGTTCGGGTCTATTTCGGAGACGGCGCCGCCGTCGCCTTTGCGCCCGTATAAAAGGGTTCCGTCGGACGAGACGTGATAAAATACGGCGTTTTTATCCAATTCCGTCCCGATGTCGAAGGATTCCTTTATGGTCTCATACGAAACGGTCATTTGAAGGATGCAGGAATTTTTGGTGGCGGACGAAAGATTGCGGTAAAAACAGACGTATTTGTTGCCGAACTTATCAGTCACGAGGGAATTCTCCCACCAGATGACGCCGAACTCGCTGCCCAGAATCCGGTCTTTTATGCCGCCGTTCGGGAACTGAGCCAAAGCGGCGACTTCGTTGCCGCCGTTTTCGTAGGTGTTCTCCAGATAAAAAGTGAAAACGGACAGCCTTTGAGTGTATGAGTTTTGCAGGAATGTGTAGAATTGTATGAGCGAATGCAGCTTTACGATGGAGATTATATTGCCCGCGTCCGCGCCGTTAAGCAGCTCGAGCAGCTCGCCGTTGTACGCGAACATGCTGCTCCTGCTGGCGTAGGATGTCATTTCCCGGTCGATGTTCCTGGCGATGGCGGCGGTGTCTTTCTGAACCTCGTTTTGCGTTTCGGCGGCGTTTCTGGAGCTAAGAGTCAGAAAAAGAACCGCGGAGCCCGCAAATATGGGCAGCACCATGAATAAAGTCTGCATGAGCGCGATTTTCTGGCGCAAACTGTGGATCTTCAGTTTTTTCCATATGAATTTCATTTTATCGCCCCGGCGTACTGCTTTGGAGTAAAGCCCGTGTATTCCTTGAAAACCGAAATAAAATAAGACCTGTTGGTGTATCCGACTTTTTCCGCGACCTCGTATACCTTGCAGTACGGATCGCTCAAAAGGCGTTTCGCCTCCTCTATCCTGACTTCTATAAGGTAGCTGAATATGGACTTGCCGGTCTGCTGCTTGAATATGTAATTCGCGTGGCCGGGGCTTAAATACAGGTCCTTTATCATTTCCTCCACGCTCATGGAGGAGCTGTATTTTTCCCTGATGATCCGCCTGATATCAGCCGCTATGGATTTGTAGCGGTTGTTTTCGCTTTGGAAAAGAGCGCTTTGCACATATGTCAGAACATTTTTCATCCACTGGCGAATATCCAGAATCGTCTCAAACTTCATGATCTTTTCGAAAACATTGACGTTATTGCCGAAGACGCCGTCAAGGCTCGTGCCCCTCTCCATAAGGAGCAGCTGCACCACCGTGGCGACGGTATAGGACAAGGAGCGCGCGTAATCGGAGCCCAGTATTTTGTTTTTCGGATAAAAAGCGTCCATAAAAACGTCTATGTCCCCGTCCGTTTTGAAAAGTCCGTTTACTTTGTCATAGATATTCCCGATGTTAAACTCAGTGATTTCGTTCTCGGCCATGACTTCTTCCGAATAAATGATCTGGTTGCCCCCGCTGTAGAACTTGCTCTTCGCGGCCCGCATAACCCTGTCCGCCTGTTCTTTCAGGGAATAAACGTCCCGGGTGTACTGCCCGAGGACAACGGTCACCGTGTTGTCGAAATGTATGGCCATTTGTTTCTGGATAGCCTCCAGATGCGTGAACAGATCGTCCGTTTCATCTTCGGGCCTGTCAAAACAAAGCACGTACACAAGGCCCGCGTAGAGTTCATGGATCAGATACGGGGCGGCGACGGCGGGCGGCATATTCCGTTTTACGCAGTCTTTTAACCCTTCCTTCAGCAAAAGCTGGCTTTCGATGCCCCGCGCGCCCGTTTCGCCGTTTTCGCCCGGCTCGCCGCTCTTTTGGTCGATCTCAAAATACGCCGCGCAATATCGCTTATGCAAAGAGATTTGCAGCAAATCCATTCTCTCGGCCATTTCCTTCTCCGGGATCTGGCCGTAGATCAGGTCCTTGAAAAACTGGGCCTGCATCATGTCCAGATTGTTGAACATCTCCTTTTTTAACTGCTCCAGCAGCTTGCCCGTCCGCAGGGATTCGGTTTCGATCCTGGACAGCGCCAGTATGGTTTCGGACAGCTCCTCGTATTTGATCGGCTTCAGGATGTACTGGTACGCCTTCAGGCTCATGGCGTTCTTGATATACTGAAAATCATCGAAACAACTGATAAAAACCGTTTTTGTCCCGGGCAGGACTTTCAGTATCTCCCTCGTCATCTCGATGCCGTTCATCTTCGGCATGTCGACGTCGGTTATCACAAAATTGGGCTTAAGCTCCAGCGCCATTTTCAGGCCCTGCGCGCCGTCGTACGCGCTGCCGGCCACGACGGTGGACAAGGCTTCCCAGTCCATCATCTCCACAATGCTTTGGTTGACTATTTTGTTGTCCTCGACTATAAGAACGGTGAACATTTTATACTACGTCCCCCCTGCTGTTTCCTCCGCCCAGCGTTACTTCTTAGGAAATTGATTTTTCGTTGTCAATTCCCCGTCCATTCGTTTTTCGTTTTTATGGTATCACAACAAAAACAAAAACGCAATACTGAAAATGTCCCGGGACAGGTCAGTCTGACCATGGAGAAATGCGCAAAACACATGCGGGGCAGGGGCTCCGCTCCCGCAGCTTTTGATCTGTTTGTGGATTGCGGCGGGAGCAGAGCCCCCGCCCTACGATTAATTTGCGGTTTACGGCGGGGGCAAGCCTCCGCCCTAC
>WQUN01000066.1 GCA_009782085.1 Bacillota bacterium | reverse complement strand
ATGACTCCACCTCCGCCTCCAACCAGGTGAAATACTACTTCGGGGACAACTACCACGCGGTCACCCTGGATACGGCAAGCACATACAACAAGGGCGCGGTCGGAAACAATATCGGCCCGAACCTGACGATCGGCAACTTCAACACCGCCACCAGGGGTAAGGCCCCGGGCAGGATGTTCAAGGGCTTGATCGATGATATCAGGATCTTCGGAAGCAAGGACAACGGCGAAGGCGCGCTGCCGCTGGCGAAAATCGCCGCGCTGCAGAGCTATACGCCGACAGTCGACAAATCCGCGCTGGCAAATCTGCTGGCGGGAATCGCGGCAAAGAATCCCGCCGATTACACCGCGGAAAGCTGGGCGGCTCTGATGGATGCCGTAACCATGGCCAACGGCGTCATGGCAAACGACGCGGCGACGCAGGATGACGCGGATCAGGCGGTCATCGACCTCCAGGCTGCCATTGACGCGCTTATGCCGGCAGTCGTGACTCCGGATAACACGATCCCGGGCCTGATCCAGGCAAAAGACTTTTTCAACTCGGCGGACGTCGGCGTGAAGGGCGGAGACGGCGGGCAGATAGTCGGCTGGTTTGGTCCGGGCGAGACTCTCAAGTATAACGTCAATGTGGAAACGTCCGGTACTTATACCGTGACGTGGCGGGCCGCGACAAAACTCAGCGGCGCGCAAGCCATGCTCAGCCCGGACGGCGGCGCGGCTCTCACAGTTACTAATATCGGGATGACGCCGGAATGGGATCAGTTCGCAAATAACGCGAGCGGCGAGTTCCATCTGACGAAAGGCGAGCAGGTTATCGCCGTGCAATGCGTCGGAGCTGATTTTGACTTCCATTGGATGGATTTTGTCCTGGTAAAGGCCGATCCGGAAATTCCCGCCGTCGACAAATCCGCGCTGGAAGCTCTGTTGGCGGACGTCGCGGCAAAGGATCCCGGCGATTACACCTCGGCCAGCTGGGCGGCTCTGATGGACGCCGTCGCCATGGCCAACGGCGTCATGGCAGACGACGCCGCGACGCAGGATGAAGCGGATCAGGCGGTCATCGACCTCCGGACGGCTATCGACGGGCTTATGACGCCGGCGCTGGTCTGCAATGTTAAGTCGATGGCGGCCAAGATCGCCAAACCGCTTCAGATCCCGTGCTCCTGGGACGGCGCGGGTTCGCTCATCTTTACGTCCTCCAACGCGGCTGTCTGCGGCGTGAGCCAAAGCGGCGTACTGTCCCCGATGAAAGCGGGCATCGCGGTCATCACGATCACCGCTCCCGACGGGGACAAGGCCGTGTTCGCCGTAACGGTCACGGCGTAATGCCAATTTGCGTTTTATCAGCAGCTATAGCCGTTTCGAAAGCAATACTAAGGAGGAGTTTCAATGAAGTCAAAAGCAGCTTACCATAAAGGAAGGCGAGCCGCGGAATCGTTTGTGACAAAGGCCGTTTCTTGGCTGCTGTTTGTCTGCCTGGCTTTCTCGCTTGTCGCGGTCAGCGCCGTCAGGGCCAAGGCTGACGCCGCGGTTTACGACGCCCAGGGCCAGACAAGGCTGATAGGCGGCAACGCGGGCGTCACCAGCTATTACGGCGGGCAATCGCACGACGGGACGTTTACTGCTATTACAAACTGGAACATCGGCTCCTGGGACGGGCTTAACACCAACTCCTCTTCGGCCGCCCTGTCCGAAACCTTTACCGGCGTTCGCGACGTGGCTTTGGTGGGGAACAGGGTCTCCAACTCCGGCGCTCTGGATATTGCCATCTACGACCAGACCGACGGCGTCTACGTCATAAACGCCAACGCCGTCCTTAGAAGGTGCCCGGTAGTCCCGGGAGACAACAATCCGATAATGCGACAGATGCTGTTCTACAAGAGCGGGCTGGACGAGAGCCATGTGTACAAGCTGGACATAATAAAGAGCGACAGTTATGACTGCCGGGTCAACACGCTGTTCCTGAACCCCCCGACGATCTTTTTGCCGGGCGCCAACGACGAGATCGATTTCGGCGCATGGAAAGAAAACGCGGATCTTTACTCGATCTACACGGGAGAGGGAACGTGGCCGTCAAACGGGTTCTCCGCGTGGAGCGAATTCCGGCCGTTCGCCGAAGACAAAATTTCGGGCGAGTACACGTACCTTTACCCCGCCGGCGCGACGGCATACCCGGCCATCAAGGCCTTCCCGTCGAACGCGGGCGCGACCGCCGAGGTGATATATCCGGCCGGTTTCCCGGGCAAGGCGGAAATCAGGGTCACCCCGGAAAACGGCGACGCGGCGGCGGCTAAATCCTATTACATAAATTTCGTCTCCGACAGCGGAGTGTACAACGCGGCCGGCCAGACCAAACTGGTCGGCGGCAGAGCGGGCTCCACCAATTATTACGGCGGGCAAGCGCACGACGCGACCTTTGCCACCATTACAAACTGGAACATCGGCACCTGGGACGGGCTCAACACCAACTCCTCTTCTGCCGTCCTGTCCGAGACCTTTACGGGCGTTCGCGACGTGGGCTTCGTGGGGAACAGGGTCTCCAACTCCGGCGCTCTGGATTTCGAGCTCTACGATCAGACCGCCGGCGCATACGTGATAAAGACCGCCGCCGCGCTGAGGAGGTGCCCGGTCGTCCCCGGAAACAACAACCCGGTTATGGCGCAGATGCTGTTCTACAAGAGCGGGCTGGACATGAACCACGTGTACAAGCTGGATATATTAAAGAAAGACGGCTATGACTGCCGGGTCAACACGCTGTTCCTGAATCCCCCGGCCGTCTTTATACCGAATGACCCGCAGACCGATTTCGGCGCGTGGAAAGACAACGCGGACCTTTACTCGATCTACACGGGCATCGGAACGTGGGCGCTCAACAGCTTCAACAACTGGAATGAATTTGTGCCGTTCGCGGAAGACAAGACCGCCATGCGCTACATCTACACGATCACCCCGGGCATGAAGGATTATCCGTCCATCCAGGCTTTCGCGGCCAACTCGGCCTCGACCGTGGAAATCATCAAACCGCAGACCTTCCCGGGAACCGTCGAGATCAAGGTCACGCCGGAAGACGGGAACGCGGCGGCCGCGAAATCGTATTACATCGAGTTTGCCTCAGTAAATCCGTCCGGCAACAACGACGCGTCCGTCAGCGACATTCTGGTGAACGGGATCTACCTCAAGGATTTTGACCCGGACAGGCTCATATACGACGTGGTCTTCCCGATAAGGCAGAATCCGAAGACATTGCCGGAACTCGAGATAACCCTCAGCGACCCCCACGCCAACTATACGCTCAGCAAGCCGAAGAGTATGCCGTGCTCCCTTGACATCGACGTCACCGCCGAAAACGGGATCGACAAGAGGAGATACACCCTAAACTACATAATTTCGGACCAGCCCGAAAAGATAAGCGCCGACGTCACGTGGATCGACGCCCCTTACAACGGGAAGACCGAATGGGGGCAGAATTTCATCAGGAACATGGTCGTCACGCCCGCGGGCGATATCCGCACCTGGTCGGAATGGGACGAGGGCGGCCACAGGTTCGGGACGTACGACAAGAACGGGCGCAACACCGGCTCCCAGGATTTCAGCCGGAACGACCCCAACTATTACGCCAGGAGAGCCGTCATCAACGGCACGACGTGGTCTGTCGGCTCGGGGGACGGCCTTACCGACTCCAGCTACGAGATAGACGACCACACGGTCTACAGATGGGACGGCGCCAACAGGATCCCGTTCCCGTACAGCCTCGGGCGGCCGACCGCCATAGCCAAGACCAACGACAACCTTCTGATGATCGCGGACGACAGCATCCCGCAGATACTGTTCTTCGACGTGACGGACCCCGCGAACCCCGTGCTTAAATACAGGTTCGGAAACGCGGGCGGGATCAGCGCCGGAACACCCGGGCTTGTGGACGACCCGGGGTATATCAAGCTGTGGGGCATGATCGCCGGGGTCGGCATGGACGCGGAAGGCACGCTCTATGTGGGCACGTGCATGAACGCCGGCGGCACGACCATCAGGAGCTTTACCTTGGACGGCATCGACAAGTCCACCGGCAAGTTCGCGGCGAACCCGCCGCTGAAGAGCGACGGAACTTTGGAAGGCGCGCAAAACTGGCTGTTCTCCGGCATAATCTGGTGCGACATCTACGATTTTGACAGATCGTCCATCAACCAGGCGAAAAACGGTTTCGCGGAGCCAGAGTATATCTACGGCGACATGACCATATACAAATTCGACCCGACGGCCCCCAAGGGTTCCGGCAAGGAGTACAAGCTGTACGCCTTCACGCTGGATCACAACAAATACCCCGAGGATCCGAGGATCAGTCCCTTCTGGGATCCGTCGGTCTACTGCCGGCAGGTGGACGGGGCGACGTTCCTGTATGTCACCAATATGTATTCCCGTCACATCATGATCTACAGGTTCGAGGGCCTGCTGGCCGTTCCCAGCGGCCTGCTCTCGCCGAACGGCAATATCAGCGAAAACGTGTCGAAGGGCTGGCCGGACGCTCCGTTTATCTGGCGCGACGAGAACGGCGACAAGAAGTTCGAGGCGAACGAGTTCAAGACCTTCCCCCGCGGGGGCCTGGGCGAGGGCTTCGGGGCCTATGTGGACACGGACGGGACAGCCTGGTTCACCACAGGCACGACTTCCAGCGGCGTGCTGCAGTATACCGCCAAGCCCTCCCTTGACGAGTGGGGCAACCCCGTATACGAGATCGCCGGCGAGACGGCATACGACATGAGGTCCGACTGGCAGCTGGTGCGCAGGACCAGGTACATCCCCGAGACCGACACCATGTACATGACCGGATACCTGTCCGACGGGGTTCTGCCCAACCAGGGCTACTGGCAGTGCATCGGCAGATACATAATCCGGTACGACAACTGGTTTGAGAAGAACGGGCCGAGGACCGTGCACCGGGGCTACCCGCAGCAGCTTCCTTATTTCTGGTTCGACGCGGCCGGCGATTTTGGGGCGCAGGCCCGGTATTTGGGCGCGGTGTCCATGGAGGTGGCCGGGAATTACATATTCCTCGGGGATCTCGGCAGAGACTCCGTCGGCTACGCCTCTGGCGCGCTCCACGTCTACGACGCGGACACGTTTGAGTTCCTGGGCGTCGTAATAGGCGACCCGGCGGAATTCGGGCATTTCGGCTGGTTCGATTTCAAGGAATCCTTCCACGCGGCTCCGCTGGAGGACGGAAGAGTGATGATCCTGGCGGAGGAAAACGGCTGGTCCAAGAACATGCTCTACACCGTCGGGCCTTACAACGGAACCCCCGTCAACCACTGGCCGGAGCAGCCGCCGGAACCCACGGCGGCCGCCAAGAAGCTGGCCGCCGGTGAGGCTATGGCGCCCGACGGCGCGCTGACAGAGAGTTTCTGGAACGGCCTCCCTTATGAATTCAACAGGGTCGCGGAGGGCTCCAACATCACAAACACCGGCAGGTTCGCGGCCGCCTGGGACGACACGTATCTCTACGTCGGGATCGAGGTCCTGGACAAAGGCGTCAACATCACCGCCGACCCGAACAACGCCTGGCGGGGAGATTCGGTGGACGTGTACCTGAGCCTCAGCGACAGGGCGGGCCCGGTCATCGCGCAGATCGTGAAGGGCTACGGCGTCAGCGGCGCGACGGTCTACTCGTCGATGAGCGGCAGCGGCCTGCTGTCCTGGTCCGGGGACGTGAGGGACGGCGGCGGGAATCTGATCGGCTTTACGGTCAAAATGGCGATCCCCTGGGCCAACATCGGGATCATCCCGGGCAATAACGTCACGCTGGGCTTCGACGTGATCGACAACGAAAGCGTGGACGGCGTGAGCAGGAACGGGCAGGTCGCCTGGGCCGGGACCTCGAACAACTACCAGAGCTCCAAGGATTACGGCCTGCTGAGGCTGATAGCGTCGGACGAATACACCGTGATCTACAAGGCGAACGCGCCGGCGGGCGTAACCGTGGCCGGCTATCCGCCGGTCGACCCGCGCGTGTACGCGGACGGGGATTCCGCCGCGGTCATGGGCGGGACGCTGAGAAGCGACGGCTACGCCTTCGCCGGCTGGAACACCAAGGCCGACGGCACGGGAGAGAGCCGCGCGCCGGGCGATATGATCGCAATCGCCGGAAGCGACCTGATCCTCTACGGCATGTGGGCCCCGAACGGCGGCGCTGACCTTGACAAATGGGTAGGCCCATACTCCTGGCTGCTCGCCTACGCCCCCGCCTCGCATTACTGCGTCCCGGCCGGAGCGGCGAAGTATCCCGTCGGCCCGGTCGTGGTAAAGGGCGTGCTGGACGCGTATAACGCGC
>WQUN01000065.1 GCA_009782085.1 Bacillota bacterium | reverse complement strand
CCCCGATTTGGACGGTTCCGCGCGGCCGCCGGAGTTCTCTTCTCATCCGTGGGACGGCTCGGCAGAGCCGCCGGAGTTCACTTCGCGTTCAAGGGACGGTTCGGCGCTGCCTTCTGGTGCGCGGCCGACGGAGTTCTCCTCGCGTCCGTGGGAGGGTTCGGCAGAGCCGCCGGAGTTTTCTTCGCGTTCAAGGGACGGCTCCGCGCGGCCGACGGAAGCGCGGCCGGGGGCTGGGGCCGGATTTGACAGGCCCGCCGCTGAGGCTCCCGGCGGTATTAATTCCTCCGATTTCAGGTCCGCGGAGGGAAAGCCGGCCGTCGTGAGGCCCGCCGGCGCAAGAGCGGCCGAAGCCGGGGCCGCCGACACGAGGCCGGCAGAGGCAGCCGGACCAAAGCCCGCCGCCGTCCGTTGCGCCGTCTGCGGGGCCGAGGCCGAACCGGGCGCGAAGTTCTGCCTGGGCTGCGGGAGGATTTTGCGGTAGGGCGATTCTCAAATTTTTGCAATAGCGCAAACTTAATTATACCGACAACCGAAAACATTTGCCGTTACGTGAGGACAACCGCCCGCCCCACCCGCCGCCGTCCGCTGCGCCGTCTGCGGGGCCGAGGCCGAGCCGGGCGCGAAGTTCTGCCTGGGCTGCGGGAGGATTTTGCGGTAGTATGATTCTCAAATTTTTGCGGTAGCGCAAACTTAATTATACCGACAACCGAAAACATTTGCCGTTACGTGGCGACAACCGCCCGCCGTCGCCCGTCGTCGCCCGCCGCCGTCCACTGCGGGGCCGAGGCCGAGCCGGGCGCGAAGTTCTGCCTGGGCTGCGGGAGGATTTTGCGGTAGGGTGAACCTCATTGAACTAGTGCAGCATAACAAAACAGATGGGATGTTTGTCATCCTGAGCGTAGCGAAGGATCTTAAGATTCTTCGGCTTCGCCTCAGAATGACAGTACGCAGATACTTTTAGGATGAACTGCTACTAGACGTTTTCGGAAATTGGCGTTTGTCGTTACCATGATTTTGTAGGGAACGGTCTTGACCGTTCCGAGCTTTATACTGCGGAACGGTCAAGACCGTTCCCTACGGATTTTCGTTCATCGTGGCTTATGCGCCGAATATGTTGTCATTCTGAGCGAAGCGAAGATCTTGATTTTAAGACCCTTCGCTGCGCTCAGGGTGACAACTGTACCGGAGTGCGAAAACATTTACCGGTAGATATAGTCGACCACACCGCAGGCGGTTGTGTCGGGTGACAGCTGTACCGGAGTGCGAAACATTAACTGACCCGGAGCAGTTCGACCTCCGCCTCAAAATCCGTCTCCGTGCTGTACCGGAGTGCGAAAACATTAACTGACCCGGAGTGCGAAAACATTTACCGACGACGTGGACAGAGGAGGTTAATGTTTTCACACTCCGGTATAGAAATCAACTTCCGAAGAAGTCTACTGACAACCGAAAACAATTTCGCACAAAGGAAAGAGCAGATTCCGCCAAAAGATTAGCACTCATAAGGCTTGATGGCTAACAACATGAGTGGTATAATAGGTCATCCGGCGGTTAAAATAGTATAATATACGGAGTGCGAAAACATTTGCCTCCTCTGTCCACGTCGTCGGCAAATGTTTTCTGCATCCGGCATAGGTATAGAGACAGTTTTATACAGAGAACGCTCCGGGGGGATATACATGCTCTGCGAAAAATGCAAGCAGAATCAGGCGACTGTCCATGTCCAGCAGGTTTTCAACGGCCAGGCGCGGGAGCTGCACCTCTGCCAGGAGTGCGCGGCCCAGACCCAGGCCCTGTCGTTTCAGCAGTTTTTCCATGAATTGCTGAACGTCTTCGCCTCGCACGGGCAAATAGGCCAGACGGAGGAACAGTTCGGCGCGTTCGCGCCGGCGGCCGACGGGAAACGCTGCCCCGTCTGCGGCATGACCTTCCCGGACTTCCGGAAAGGCGGCAAGCTCGGCTGCGCCGACTGCTACAACACCTTCCGGAACGAAATGGACTCCATCCTGAAAAACGTCCAGGCCGGAACCCAGCACCAGGGCAAATTCCCGCGGCGCGCCGGGGCGAGCCTTCTCGCGAAGCGGAGGGCCGACCAGCTGCGGCTGCTGCTGGCCAAGGCCGTCGAAAACGAGCAGTACGAGGAAGCCGCCAGGCTAAGGGATCAGATCAAGGAAACGGAGGCGGCGAGATGAGCCGGGATATGTGGTATTGCGACGAAAAGGCCGACGTCTCGCCCATCGTCTCCTCCCGCGTCCGCCTGGCCAGGAATCTGCGCAAGTATCCGTTCCAGGCGGTGATAAGCGACGAGGCCAGCCGCGAGATGGTCGGCGAGGCCGTCGGCCTGCTGAGCCGGCGGTTTGAGCCCGTCGATTTCGACCGGAAATCCGAGTCCGAAAAGCGCGCCCTCCTGGAGAGGCACTGCGTCAGCCCCGAGTTCCTGCGGGCCGCCAAGCCGAAGGGCCTCATGATGCGGCGGGACGAGCGCGTCAGCGTCATGCTCAACGAGGAAGACCACGTGCGCATCCAGGCCATAGCCCCCGGCGAGGACATCGAGAGCGCCTGGGCCGATGCGAACCAGGTGGACGATTTCATCGAGGAAAACATGGAATACGCCTTCGACAGGGACTACGGCTACCTGACCTCCTGCCCGACGAACACCGGCACCGGTATGCGCGCGTCGTTCATGGCGCATCTGCCGATGATGGAAAAGACCGGGCACCTGCGCAATGTCCTGCCCTCCATAACCAAGTTCGGCTACACTATCCGGGGCATCTACGGCGAGGGCACGGAGCCTTTGGGCAGCGTCTACCAGGTTTCGAACCAGGTGACTTTGGGCAAGTCGGAGGAGGACATCCTCAAGGGCCTCCGGAACGTGGCCGGGCAGATGGTGGACATCGAGAACCGCCTCCGCGAGCGGGCAATGGCCGACGCCTCCGGGGATTTCGAGGACCAGATATACAGGGCCTTCGGGATATTGGCCTATTCCAGGAAGATCGGCGCGGACGAGGCCATGTCTCTGCTGTCGAACGTGCGGCTGGGCTATCTCGTCGGCATCCGCCCGAAGGCTGAAATCAACGGGACGATATACCAGATCATGATGGACATACAGCCCGGGAACCTCCAGTGGCGCGAGGGGAAGGAACTGGACGAGAACGCGAGGGACGCCGCCAGGGCGAGGTTTCTGAGGGGCGTGTTCGGTGGGACGGAAGCGGGAAAGGGGGAGTGACGGCGTGCACGCATTGTCATTCTGAGGCGAAGCCGAAGAATCTTAGATCCTTCGCTGCGCTCAGGATGACATTTGGGCCTTTGTTTACGATTTTATTTGTCATAACGGAAAAGGACATTCCGATAGATGATGAGTTATATATTATGAGCGATTGCCCGCCCGCGTATGACGAGGAATTTTACATTCCCGCCGACATAATCGTGAGTTCGGCTGAAAAATATGACAGGTTCAAGGATGAGTTTGGTATGGTGCAGAAAGCGGTAGAGCGCGAGGGGGTGGATTTGAGTGGATTATTACGTGTATGCGCAGCTGATATTGACGATCTGAAAAATAAATACAAAAAGTAAAACAGGATCACTGTAACGCATTCGCATCCCAAGGAGGAATACATATGCAAGCACGTTTCACCGAAAAAGCCAAGGCCGCCATCGACGGCGCGCAGCGGGCCGCCGCCGGCCTCGGGCAGGCCTACGTCGGAACGGAGCATCTGCTGCTGGGCCTTCTTAACGTGGACGACGGCGTCGCCGCCAGGGCCTTGGCTGACCAGAATATCACCGCGGACAACGTCCAGGAGAAGATAGACGAGATGGTCGGCTCGAAGGCCTTCGACGGGGAGACGCCCCAGGGCTACACGCCGCGGACTAAGCGCATCTTCGAGCTGAGCTCCGTGGAGGCCATGCGCACCGGCACCGGCTATATCGGGACGGAGCACCTGCTTCTGGCGATTTTGCGCGAGCAGGAGAGCATCGCGTTCAAGATTCTGCTCTCCCTCGGCCTTAACCCGCAGAAGCTCCAGGAGGACATATTGAGCATGCTGGGCGAGGCGCCGGAGAAGCCGCAGATCATGCAGGGCCTGGGCATCAACCTCACCCCGGTGAACGCGCCGAAACAGCAGCAGCGGCCGAAGACCTCCAACACGCCGACTTTGGACAAGTTCAGCAGGGACTTCACGCAGATGGCGGCGGAGGAGAAGCTGGACCCGGTCATCGGCCGGGAGACGGAGATGCAGCGCGTGCTCCAGATCCTAAGCAGGCGCACGAAGAACAACCCCTGCCTCGTGGGGGACCCGGGCGTCGGCAAGACGGCCATAGCCGAGGGCCTGGCGCAGAAGATCGCCGCCGGGAGCGTCCCGGAGACGCTGAAAAACCGGCGCGTGGTTTCGCTCGACCTCTCCGCGATGGTGGCCGGTACGAAATACCGCGGGGAGTTCGAGGAGCGCATCAAGAAGGTGCTCCAGGAGGTCAAGTCCGCGACGAACGTGATCCTTTTCATCGACGAGCTGCACACGATCATCGGCGCCGGCGGCGCGGAGGGCTCCCTGGACGCGTCCAACATCCTGAAGCCTTCCCTGTCGCGCGGCGAGATGCAGGTCATCGGCGCGACGACCCTCGACGAATACCGCAAGTATATCGAAAAGGACGCCGCCCTGGAGCGCCGGTTCCAGCCGGTCAGCGTGGACGAGCCGACGGAGGAGGAGGCCGTGCAGATTTTGACGGGCCTGCGGGACAAGTACGAGGCGCACCACAACGTCTCGATCACGGACAAGGCCCTGGAAGCCGCCGTCAAGCTCTCCGCCAGGTATATCAACGACAGGTTCCTGCCCGACAAGGCCATAGACCTGATAGACGAGGCGTCGTCGAAGATCAGGCTTCTGACGTACACCGCGCCGCCGCATATCAAGAAGCTGGAGGAGCGGCTCGCCGCTTTGGAAAAGGAGAAGGAGGCCGCCGTAAAGACGGAGAACTTCGAGGAGGCCGGCCTGCTGAAACAGCGCCAGAACGACCTCAGGAAGCAGCTCGGCGACGCCAAGGCCGAGTGGCAGGCGCACAACAGCAAGGAAGCCCAGATCGTGGGCGAGGACGAGATCGCCGACGTGGTCTCGGCCTGGACGGGCATCCAGGTCAAGAAGCTCCAGCAGGAGGAGGGCGCGCGGCTTTTGGGCATGGAGGAGGAGCTGCACAGGCGCATCATCAGCCAGGACCAGGCCGTCTCCGCCGTCTCCAAAGCCATACGCCGGGGGCGCGTGGGCTTCAAGAACCCCAGGCGGCCGATAGGCTCGTTTTTGCTCCTGGGGCCGACGGGCGTCGGCAAGACGGAGCTGTCCAAGGCTCTGGCAGAGATACTCTTCGGCGACGAGAATGCCGTGATACGCATAGACATGTCGGAGTATATGGAGAAGCACAGCGTGTCGAAGCTCATAGGCTCGCCGCCGGGCTACGTGGGCTACGACGAGGGCGGCCAGCTGAGCGAGAAGGTCCGGCGGAAGCCCTATTCCGTGCTGCTCTTCGACGAGATCGAGAAGGCCCACCCGGACGTGTTCAACATTTTGCTCCAGGTCCTGGACGACGGGCACATCACCGACGCCCAGGGCAGGAGGATAAATTTCAAGAACACGGTCATCATCATGACCTCCAACGCCGGGGCGAGAAACATCATAGAGCCCAAGAAGGTCGGCTTCATCTCCGGCATGGACAAGGAGCGCTCCTACGAGGACATGAAGAAGATCGTCATGGACGAGGTAAAGAACATCTTCCGGCCGGAGTTTCTGAACCGGATCGACGACATAATCGTGTTCCACCCGCTGGACCGGGAGGACGTGCGCAAGATCGCCAGGCTGATGCTGAACGAGACGATAGACCGCGTCAAAAAGAGCATGGACATAGACGTGACGGTGACCGACGAGGCCGTGGAGCTGATCATGGACGAGGGCTACGACCAGGCCTTCGGGGCGCGGCCGCTGCGCAGGGCGATCCAGACCAAGGTGGAGGACGCTTTGGCGGAGAAGATACTGGAGGGGGAGGTCAGGGAAAACGAGAGCGTCGAAATCGGGCGCGAGGACGGTAAAATCGTAATCAGGAAATTATAAAAAACAATTATAAAATAACTGCAAAAAATATTTGTAAAACCTGTTGACAATCCTTTCCTTATATGATAGTATTCCAAAATCTGCGATTTTGCAGTAATGGGATATTATTATATCATATGTTGCCACATAATACAACAATTTATTTATCCAGTTTCTAAATTTTTTGCTATTCCAACAGAATTTTTGCTTTTCTACCCATACGGCGCTCCTGCGCCTCTTTCTCATTTTTCGCCTACATATTCCATAAGGGGTGGTTTGCCATAGAAAAAGGCAGAATCAAGCCTTCCTGGCAGGGCAAGACGCTGAGAATGAGCTATTCGAGGATCGGCGAAGTGCTGGAGATGCCGAATCTGATCGAGGTTCAGAAGAACAGCTACCGCTGGTTCCTGGACGAGGGTCTGAGGGAGGTTTTTGCGGACATCTCCCCCATTACGGACTACAGCGGGAATCTCGTCCTGGAGTTTGTGGATTTCATCCTGGACAAGGACCCTAAGTACAGCATCGAGGAGTGCAAGGAGCGCGACGCCACCTATTCCGCGCCCATGCGCGTCAAGTGCCGCCTGCGCAACAAAGAGGTCAGCGAGATCAAGGAGCAGGAGATCTTCATGGGGGATTTCCCGATCATGACCACGAACGGGACCTTCATAATCAACGGCGCGGAGCGCGTCGTCGTCAGCCAGCTAATGCGCTCCCCCGGCATTTACTACTCCATCGACCACGACAAGGTCGGCAAGGAGCTCATCTCCTGCACGGTCATCCCGAACCGGGGCGCCTGGCTGGAATACGAGACGGACTCCAACGACGTGTTCAGCGTCCGCGTGGACAGGACCAGGAAGGTGCCGGTGACGGTGCTTATCCGCGCGCTGGGCGTGGGCGGCGACAACGACATAATCCAGCTTTTCGGCGAGGAGCCGAAAATCCTGGCCTCGATAGAAAAGGACATCTCCAAGACCACGGACGAGGGCCTGATCGAGGTCTACAAACGCCTGCGCCCCGGCGAGCCGCCGACTGTGGAGAGCTCCGAGTCCCTGCTGAAAAGCATGTTCTTCGACCCCAAACGCTACGACCTGGCTAGGGTCGGCCGGTATAAATTCAACAAGAAGCTGTCTTTCAAGGAAATAATCCCGAACCACTTCCTCGCGGAGGACGTCGCCGACCCGGAGACGGGGGAGGTCATCGCCGCAAAGGATTCCGTCATAACCGCCGGCATGGCCGACGAGATCCAGGACGCGGCGGTGGAGGCCGTCTGGCTTAAAATCGAGGACAAAAAGGTCAAGATACTGAGCAACAAGACCGTCGGCGCCGACAGATACCTGGCGAAATACGGCCTCAGCTCCGAAGCGCTCGGCATCAGGGAGAGGGTCTATTACCCGGCGCTCAGGGAAGTCCTGGACAACTGCCAGGACGCCTCCAAGCTCCCGGCCCAGATAAAGCTCGCCATGGGCAGGCTCGTGCCGAAGACGATAACGGTCGACGACATCATGGCGTCGATAAACTACGCCATCCACCTGGAATACGGCGTCGGCCGGAAGGACGACATCGACCACCTGGGCAACAGGCGCATCCGCGCCGTCGGCGAGCTTTTGCAAAACCAGTTCCGCATAGGGCTCTCCCGCATGGAGCGCGTGGTCAGGGAGCGCATGACCGTCCAGGACATGGACATCGTCACCCCCCAGGCGCTGATAAACATCCGCCCGGTGACCGCCGCGCTGAAGGAGTTCTTCGGGAGCTCCCAGCTCTCCCAGTTCATGGGCCAGACGAACCCGCTGGACGAGCTGTCGCACAAGAGGCGGCTCTCGGCCCTCGGGCCGGGCGGCCTCTCCAGGGAGAGGGCCAGCTTCGAGGTCAGGGACGTCCACAGCTCGCACTACGGCAGGATGTGCCCGATAGAGACGCCCGAAGGCCCGAACATCGGGCTCATCAACCAGCTCGCCACCTTCGCCAGGATCAACGACTACGGCTTCATCGAGGCGCCCTACCGGCTCGTGGACAAGTCCGGCCCCGAGCCCGTCGTGACGAACAATTTCATATACGTGACCGCGGACGAGGAGGAGAACTTCACCATCGCCCAGGCCAACGAGCCCCTCGACGACAGGGGGCGCTTCATGAACAGGAAGGTTTCCGGCAGGTACCGCGAGGACATCCTGGCCGTGGATAAGGGCAAGATCGACCTGATGGACGTTTCGCCCAAGCAGATAGTCTCCGTGGCGACGGCGCTTATCCCGTTTCTGGAGAACGACGACGTCACCAGGACCTTGATGGGCTCCAACATGCAGCGCCAGGCCGTGCCGCTTCTGACGACCGAGTCGCCGATAGTGGGCACCGGCATGGAGTACAAGACCGCGCTCGACTCCGGCGTCGTCGTCCAGGCCAGGAACGACGGCGCCGCGGAGCGGGTCGTGGCTAACGAGATAGTCATACGCAACGCCGCGGGCGGCAAGGACGTCTACCGGCTGACCAAGTTCCTCCGCTCGAACCAGGGCACCTGCATAAACCAGCGGCCCATAATCGTCAAGGGGCAGCAGGTCAGGAAGGGCGAGGTCATAGCCGACGGCCCCTCCACCGCCGACGGCGAGCTGGCCTTGGGCAAGAACCCGCTCATCGGCTTCATGACCTGGGAGGGGTATAATTACGAGGACGCCATTTTGCTGAGCGAAACCCTCGTGAAGGACGACGTCTACACGTCGGTGCACATAGAGGAATACGAGGCGGAGGCCCGCGACACCAAGCTCGGCCCGGAGGAGATAACCCGGGACATCCCGAACGTCGGGGACGACGCCCTGAAAGACCTGAACGAGAACGGCATAATCCGCATCGGGGCCGAGGTCCAGCCGAACGACATATTGGTCGGCAAGGTCACGCCCAAGGGCGAGACGGAGCTGACCGCGGAGGAAAGGCTCCTCCGGGCGATCTTCGGTGAAAAGGCCCGCGAGGTCAGGGACACGTCCCTGCGTGTGCCCCACGGCGAGAGCGGGATCATCGTGGACGTGAAGATATTCACCCGGGAGAACAAGGACGAACTCTCCCCCGGCGTGAACCAGATGGTCAGGGTCTACATCGCCCAGAAGCGCAAGATCTCCGTCGGGGACAAGATGGCGGGCCGCCACGGCAACAAGGGCGTCATCTCCCGCGTCCTGCCGGTGGAGGACATGCCGTTCCTGCCGAACGGAAGGCCGCTGGACATAGTGCTAAACCCCCTGGGCGTGCCCTCCCGCATGAACATCGGGCAGGTGCTGGAGGTCCACCTCGGCCTGGCGGCCAAGGCGCTGGGCTGGAAGATAGCGACGCCGGTCTTCGACGGCGCGAACGAGATAGACATCATGGACACCCTCGACCTGGCGAACGACTACGTCAACATGCCCTGGAAGGAATTCTCGGACAAATGGAAAAATATTGTCGAGGAGGACATATTCGCCGGGCTCGAGAAGAACAAGGACAGCCGGAACGAGTGGAAGGGCGTGCCGTTTAACCGGGACGGGAAGATATGGCTCCGGGACGGCCGCTCCGGCGAATTCTTCGACAACCCGGTGACCGTGGGGTATATGACCTACCTGAAGCTCCACCATCTGGTGGACGACAAGATACACGCGCGCTCCACGGGGCCGTACTCCCTCGTGACCCAGCAGCCCCTGGGCGGCAAAGCCCAGTTCGGCGGCCAGAGGTTCGGGGAGATGGAGGTCTGGGCGCTGGAGGCCTACGGCGCGTCGTACACGCTCCAGGAGATACTGACGGTCAAGTCCGACGACATAGTCGGCCGCGTCAAGACCTACGAGGCCATAGTCAAGGGCGAGAACATCCCGGAGCCGGGCATCCCGGAGTCCTTTAAGGTGCTGCTGAAGGAGCTCCAGGCGCTGGCCCTGGACGTGCGCGTCCTTTTGAACGACTCCACGGAAGTCGAGATAAAGGAGTCCATAGAGGACGTGGACGACCTTAGCGTCAACATCGAGGGCATGGAGCCGGATTCGGACGGCGGCAGGAGCTATATAAGGAAGAGCGAGCCGCGGCCGCGCTACGCGCCGGACGAGTATCTCGACGGGGCGCTGGACGAGGAGGAGGAAGAGGAGCTGGACGAGGAGGACTCCTACGTGACGCCCGAGAAAGCCGCCGCCGACGACCTGGACATAGACCTGGACATCGACCTCGACCCGGACGCCATGCGCCTGCCGCCGGAGGTCGACATGCCGGAGGGCTTCGTGGACGAGGATTTCCCCGACGTGGACGCGCTTATAGACAACGAGCTTTTCGCGGACGAGGACGAGGAGGAACCGGACGAGGACGCGGGGGACGATTTGGACCTTTATTCCGATTTGGACGAGGAAGAGGAATAACCACATTGAAAACGGGGTGACGATATGCCAAACACGGCGGAAATGATCGCGAAGCTGGCGACGGAACTGACAATCCAGAAAATTCTTCTGGCCATGCAGGAAATAAAGACATTCGAGGAGCTTGAAAAGTATCTGAAAACAATGCTTGAATCCAAATAGCATGTGTGGAGGTATCGCCTTGGCCTTGAATATCCAGAATACCCAGAACAATCAGAACACCGATCAGCCCATTTTGTTCGATTCCATAAAAATCGGCCTGGCCTCCCCCGAAAAGATACGCGAGTGGTCCCGGGGCGAGGTCAAAAAGCCCGAGACGATAAACTACAGGACGCTCAAGCCCGAGCGCGACGGCCTGTTCTGCGAGAGGATATTCGGGCCGAACAAGGACTGGGAGTGCCACTGCGGCAAGTACAAAAGGATACGCTATAAGGGCGTGGTCTGCGACCGCTGCGGCGTGGAGGTCACGAAGTCGAAGGTCAGGCGCGAGCGCATGGGGCATATCGAGCTGGCCGCCCCCGTCTCGCACATCTGGTATTTCCGGGGGATACCCAGCAGAATGGGCCTGATTCTGGCCATTTCCCCGCGTTCCCTGGAAAAGGTGCTCTATTTCGCGTCATACATCGTTTTGGACGCCGGGAACACGCCGATGACGCAGAAGCAGCTTCTGACCGAGAAGGAATACCGGGACATGCTCGACAAATACGGCAGCGGCTTCCGCGTGGGCATGGGCGCGGAGGCGATAAAGGAGCTTCTGCTGCATATCGACGTGGAGAAGGAATCCGTGGAGCTCAAGGCCGCGCTTAAAGACGCGACCGGCCAGAAGCGGCTCCGCTATATCAAAAAGCTGGAGGTCATAGAGTCGTTCCGGATCTCCGGGAACAGGCCGGAGTGGATGATTTTGGACGCGATCCCGGTCATCCCGCCCGACCTTCGGCCGATGGTGCAGCTGGACGGCGGCAGGTTCGCCACGTCCGACCTGAACGACCTCTACCGCCGCGTCATAAACAGGAACAACAGGCTCAAGAGGCTCCTGGACCTGGGCGCGCCGGATATCATAGTCCGCAACGAGAAGCGCATGCTCCAGGAAGCCGTGGACGCGCTGATCAACAACGGCAGGCGCGGCCGCTCCGTCACCGGTCCGGGCAACAGGCCGCTCAAATCCCTGTCGGACCTTCTGACGGGCAAGCAGGGGCGCTTCCGGCAGAACCTTTTGGGCAAACGGGTCGACTATTCCGGGCGTTCGGTCATCGTCGTGGGGCCAAACCTCAAAATATACCAGTGCGGCCTTCCGCGCGAAATGGCGATCGAGCTTTTCAAGCCGTTCGTCATGAAAAGGCTCGTCCAGGGCGGCTTCGCGCACAACATCAAGTCCGCCAAGCGCATGGTCGAGCGGCTCCAGCCGGAGGTCTGGGACGCTTTGGAGAGCGTCATAAAGGATCACCCCGTCATGCTTAACCGCGCGCCCACGCTCCACCGCCTGGGCATCCAGGCCTTCGAGCCGGTGCTGGTCGAGGGAAGGGCCATAAAGCTGCACCCGCTGGTCTGCACTGCTTACAACGCGGACTTCGACGGCGACCAGATGGCCGTGCACGTGCCGCTAAGCGTGGAGGCGCAGGCGGAGTGCCGGTTTTTGCTGCTCTCCCCCAACAACCTGCTTAAGCCCTCCGACGGAATGCCCGTCACCGTGCCGACCAACGACATGGTCCTGGGCATCTACTACCTCACGATGGAGAAGGAAAACGAGCCGGGCGAGGGCCGGATCTTCAAGGACGAGAACGAGGCGCTTCTGGCCTACGACAACAAGTGCGTGAGCCTCCACGCCAAAATCAGAGTGCGCAGGACGGTCACGGAGGAAGGAACCGTCCACTCCCGCCTGGTGGACACGACCGTCGGGCGGATACTGTTCAACCAGGCCGTCCCGCAGGACATAGGCTTCGTGGACAGGACGGAGTTCGAGAACAAATTCCTCTACGAGATAAGTTTCCTGACGGACAAGAAGACGCTCGGCAAGATAATCAACCGCTGCATCAACAAATACGGCGCGACGGACACCGCCGTCGTGCTGGACAAGATAAAGGACCTGGGCTTCGGCTACACGACCCGGGGCGCTCTGACCTACTCGGTCAACGACCTGGTCATCCCGCCGGTCAAGCAGGAGCTTCTGGCCCGGGCGGAAAACACCGTCGACAACATCACGCGGATGTTCCGAAGGGGCCTCATGACCAACGAGGAGCGCCACGCCAAGGTCATCGGCGCGTGGACGGAGGTCACGGACGAGCTCACCTCCGAGATGGTCGCCGGCCTCGGCCAGTACAACCCCATCTTCATGATGGCCAACTCCGGCGCCCGCGGCTCCAAGAACCAGCTTAAGCAGCTCGCCGGGATGCGCGGTCTGATGGCGAGCCCGACGGGCGAGATATTGGAGCTGCCGATCAAGGCCAACTACCGCGAGGGCCTGTCCGTCCTCGAATACTTCATATCGGCCCACGGGACGCGCAAGGGCCTCTCCGACACGGCTCTGCGGACGGCGGACTCCGGCTATCTGACGCGCAGGCTCGTGGACGTGTCCCAGGACATCATCATCCGCGAGTGGGACTGCGTCGGCGGCGCCGCGGAAAAGCCCGGCATGTGGATCAGCGCGTTCACGGACGGCGGCGAGGTCATAGAGTCGATGGAGGACCGCGCGCGCGGCAGATGGGCCACGGACGACATTGCGGACCCCGCCTCGGGCGAGGTCATAGTCCCGGCCGACACGCTCATAACAGCCGACCAGGCCGAAAAGATAGAAAAATGCGGGGTGGAGAAGATACGGATCCGGACGATCCTGACCTGCCGCTCCAGGGTCGGGCTCTGCTCCAAGTGCTACGGCTCCAACATGGCCTCCAACCGCGTCGTGCGCATCGGCGAGCCCGTCGGGATCATCGCGGCGCAGTCCATCGGCGAGCCGGGCACCCAGCTCACCATGCGCACCTTCCACATCGGCGGCATCGCCTCCAACGAGGACATCACCCAGGGCATCCCGCGCGTCGAGGAGCTTTTCGAGGCGCGCAAGCCCAAGGGCATGGCGATAATCGCGGAGATGGGCGGCAAGGTCGTCGTAAGCGACAGCAAGAAGAAGCGCGAGGCTGTGATAACCGACGAGAACACCGGCGAGGCGAAGGAATACCTGATCCCCTACGGCTCCCGCGTGAAGGTTTTGAGCGGGGACGTGGTCGAGGCCGGCGACGAGCTGACCGAGGGCAACGTCAACCCGCACGACATGCTGAAGATAAAGGGCATCAGGGGCGTGCAGGACTATCTGCTCAAAGAGGTGCAGAGGGCGTACCGCCTCCAGGGCGTGGACCTGAACGACAAGCACATCGAGGTCATAGTCCGGCAGATGCTCAAGCGCATACGCGTGGACGAGAACGGGGACACGGAGCTTTTGCCCGGAAGCCTGGTGGACTGGCTCGAATTCGAGGAAGTGAACAAGGAGATGGAGGCCGCGGGACTCGCCCCGGCGACAGGCTCCAGGATACTCCTGGGCATCACGAAGGCGTCGCTCGCCACGGATTCGTTCCTCTCGGCCGCGTCCTTCCAGGAGACGACCCGCGTGCTGACCGAGGCCACCATCAAGGGCAAGATCGACCCGCTCATCGGCCTTAAGGAGAACGTCATCATCGGCAAGCTGATACCGGCGGGCACCGGTATGCAGCTATACAGGCGCATAGAGGTCGAGGAGGTCGGCGGCGGCTACGAGGAGGAATACGGCAGCTTCGATTTTTCCTACATGACCGGCGGGGCGGCGGACAAGGAGGACGGCGTCGAGGCGGAGGAACTGTTGGAAGAGGTTTACGCGGAGGCCGCCGGGGCGGAGACGAAATAGGGAAGGGAAGTAAACTCATTTTTGTCATTCTGTAAAATCATTTTTGTCATTCTGAGCGGAGCGAAGAATCTTAAGACCCTTCGCTTCGCTCAGCTGACAGTTTTTAGCACGACAACGCATGAAAGTATTTCTGCATAAAATTAGAACGGCGCGCCGACCCCGGCGCGCCGTTCAACTCAATTGGCACTATTTGCAATGAATATTGTTGCAAGATCGGCGCGCCGGGGTCGGCGCGCCCTGCATTATACAGGAGTGCGAAAACATTAGCCTCCTCTGTCTACTGACGGTTTTTAGCACGACAACGCATGAAAGTATTTCTGCATAAAATTAGTAGGGCGCGCCGACCCCGGCGCGCCGTTCAACTCAATTGGCACTATTTGCAATGAATATTGTCGCAAGATCGGCGCGCCGGGGTCGGCGCGCCCTACATTATAC
>WQUN01000064.1 GCA_009782085.1 Bacillota bacterium | reverse complement strand
ACTGCTCGTAAACACGGCGTGTCTGGTTTTATTGCTATCAAAAATGCTCTTGTTGGCAAGCCTTTTTCTGTGAAAGCTTTGATGACTGAATAGTTACAAATATTGTAGAAAGTATTCCAGAAATTCGATCATACGCTGCTGATCGTCGCGCAAAAGGGGTTTTAGCGCCAGGAACATCCCCCTGCGCCAGTCGCCCTCGCCGCCGAACCTCTCCGCGGCCCGCGCGGCGAACGATTCCAGCAGTTTTTGTATTTCCGTCAGCTTGAGCCAGACGGCCAAAGCATGTTGCAATTCTGCAAAGTTATCCGTGTCCGAAAGAGACATGCCAGACCTCCCGGAAATGGGCGAATTGTTTTAACAGTTTATTCTATGACAGCCAGATGGAAAAATTGCCAACGAAGTGTAATAAAACAGGCCGGGCAAGCCGGCCCGGCCAATTATAAATGATGCAGACAACTTGCATCCTTACGGCAGCGTATTCCCCGCCGCTAGATATATGTCGTACCAGTCCCGCCTGCTGAGTTCGACATCGGCGGCCCCGGCCGCGAGCCTCACGCGCTCGGGCTTTGTGGTGCCGATTATCGGCTGCATTTTCGCCGGGTGCCGCAGTATCCACGCGACGGCCACGGCTATGTCGCTCACGCCCTTTTCGGCGGCGATTCGGCTGATCGTCCCGTTCAGCTCCGGGAATTTCCCGCTGCCCAGGAACGCCCCCTCGAAAAAGCCGTACTGGAACGGCGACCACGGCTGGATCGTGATCCCCTTGAGGCGGCAGTAGTCCAGCACGCCCCCGTCCCTGTCCAGCGCCCCGTCGAACCCGGTGTTCACGTTGACGCCGGCGTCGACCATGCCCGTGTGCTTGACGCTGAATTGGAGCTGATTGATGACCAGCGGCGCCCTGACGTATTTACTCAGCAGTTCTATCTGCCCCGGGTTGTGGTTGCTCACGCCGAAATGGCGCGCCTGCCCTTTTTCCAGAAGGACGTCGAAGGCCTCGGCGACTTCCTCCGGCTCGGCGAGGGCGTCCGGGCGATGCAGAAGCAAAACGTCCAGATAATCGGTTTTCAGGCGCTTAAGGCTGCCCTCCGCGGCCTCCAGGATGTGCCGCTTGGAGAAGTCGTAGCAGCGCTGGCCGATGCCGCACTTGGACTGAATGTAAATTTTCTCCCTTTTGGCCGGCGTCATGCCGTAGGCCGCCGCGAATATCTCCTCCGAACGGCCGCCGGCGTAGATGTCCGCGTGGTCGAAAAAGTTGACGCCGGCTTCCAATGCCGAGTCGATAAGCGCGGCGACCGCGGCCTCGGACAGCTCCGCTATCCTCATGCAGCCCAGCGCGACGGCGGAGGCGTTGAGCGCGCCGCCGGCGATCGGAATGTACTTCATTGAAATCCCTCCTACGGTGGAATTTATATCACCCATTCAGCTCCGCGAGCGTCTCCACCACGGTCACGGCCTTTTCCGTCGGCATTTCGTCGAACAGCTCCTTGGCGGGGGCCAGGATGTACCCGCCGTCCTCCCTGAACAGCTCCGCGAGGCGGAGGATCTCGGCCCTGATCTCGGCGCAGCTTCCGTGGGTCAGTACGCTCTGGCTGCCGAGGCAACCCCAGAAGGACAGCTTTTTGCCCCACCTGGGCTTGATATATTCGGGGGCCATGTTGTGCGCCTCGGGCTGGACGCTCTCGTGGCAGTCCATGCCTATCTCGATGAGATCGTCGTATATCTCGGATATGCTGCCGCAGGAGTGCTGGAGCGCCTTCTTGCCCTGCCTGTGCACCTCGGCGTAAATCCTGGCCTGGCACGGCTTTATGAACTTGCGCCAGGTCTCCGCGCCCATGATGACCCCGCGCTGGTCGCCCCAGTCGTCCCCGAAGAGGTAGGCGTCGGCGGGCACGTCCGCGCAGGCTTTCAGCATCTCGATATAAATGTCCGTCAGCCTGGACGTGAGCTCGGCGTAAAAATCCCCCTCCAGCGCCATGTCCGTCAGCGCGTTTTCGAAGCCCCGGGCGATCCAGGAGTGCTCGAATATGCCCCATCCCATGTTGATGCACCTGTAATGCTCGCCGTCGGCCTCGTAGCGCGCGACGGCTTCCTTTTTATGGGCGAGGGTGTTTTCCACGAATTTCTCCGGCCCCGGGAAATCGTAACCTTTCATCGTCGGCTCCGGCAACACCGGCTTTTGCAGGTGCCAGGGCTTCTTGTCCATCCGCCACAGCGAGCCCAGCCCGTCGGTCGAGTACACGTCGTCTATGGGCCTCCACATCATGGTGTCCGCGTTCAGATAGCCGCACATGAACTGCCTGAGCTTTTTCGCCTGCCAGTCCCCGTCTTTGTAATACTCGGTCAGCCGTTGGTACAGGCCCCCCTCGAAGGCTATCGTGAACGGGGTGACGTCCGTTCCCTCGTGGTCCAGCCTCTTTTTGACTATTTCTCTGGCGGTCATCTTATCACTCCTTATCCGGTTTACATTACGGCAATTAGCTCTTCCATCACGAATGTATATTCCAGTTCATCGCCCAGGTAGTCCGACACCGATTTCAGGCATATCGGAAACGGCGTTATTCCGCCATAGGCGCCGTAATACGCTTTTTGCACTCCATGCAGGATTTTTTCGTCATTCACGAAGCTTTCCCCCTGAAATAGATTTTAGTTTCCTCGGAAAGTCGGAAACCGCATAAAAGCTGTCATTCTGAGCGCAAGCGAAGAATCTTTCCCCTATTGTCGCGGCGCCATATTCCTGAAAACACTTCGCAGCAATTCCCCGACCCGCTCCTCCAACCGCTGCAAATCCCCGTCGTTCACGATTACCGCGTCGGCTCTCGCGATAAGCTCGCGCTCCGGCGTCTGGCTGTCCAGCCGGAGCCTGGCGCGGCGCTCGTCGAGCCCGTCGCGCGCCATTATCCGCGCCAGCCGGAGCTCATAGGGGGCTGTCACGACCCAGACGCGGTCGCATCGCCCGTCCATTTTGGCCTCGATGAGGAGCGGCGCGTCCCAGACGACAAAGCGCGGCGGCGGGTCGCGCTCCGCCAGCGCGGCTGTTTCGTTTTCGGTCATTTCGATCACGTATTTGTGCACGATTTGTTCCAGAAGCCGCCTTTTACCGGCGTCGGCGAACACTATCTCGCCCAGGGCCGCGCGGTCGATCAGCCCGCCGCAGGTTATTCCGCCGTCGCCGTCGCAGCCGCCAAACTTCCCGCCGCCAACCTTCTCGCGCCCGCCAGCTTTCCCGCCGCCGTCGCAGCCGCCAGCTTTCCCGCCGCCGTCGCAGCCGCCAGCTTTCCCGCCGCCGTCATAGCCGCCGGATTTTACGCCGCCGGGGCCGACAACTTTTCCTCCGCCTTCGCAGCCGCCGACGGGACCGCCGCCAACCTTCCCTCCGCCTTCGCAGCCGCCGGTTCCGCCTTGGACGATTCCCCGGCCGAATACGGCGATCGCCTCGGCGTAAGCCGCCCCGCCGGGCAGCATGACCTCCCGGCTCGCGGCGTCGGCGTCCAGGACCGCGCCGCCTTTCGCGGCGAGGAGGCGGGAGACTTCGCCCTTGCCGCCGCCGGAGGGGCCGGTCAGGCCGATGATCATAAGTTTATTTTGCCTCAACCCACGTCTTCCCCTCGTGCACGTCCGCCTCCATCGGCACGCGAAGCTCCGCCGCGCCTTCCATCTCTTCCTTCAGGATGCGCGCCGCGGCCTCGTTTTCCCCCTTCCAAACCTCCAGGAGCAGTTCGTCGTGCACCTGCAAAATCAGCCTGGATTTCAGGCCCTCGCGCCTCAGCCGCTCGCGGACGCGCACCATCGCGATCTTGATGATGTCCGCCGCGCTGCCCTGGATGGGCATGTTCATGGCCACCCGCTCGCCGAAGGAGCGCAGGTTGTAATTCGACGAGAAAAGCTCCGGGATGTTCCGCCGGCGGTTGAATATCGTCTTCGCGTAGCCGTTTTCCCTGGCCTCGGCTATGGATTTTTCCATGTAAGCCTTTATGGCCGGATATCTGTCGAAATAGCCCTTCATGTACGCTTCCGCCTCCTTCACGGAGACGCCGAGGTCGTCGCTTAGGCTGTACGCGCTTATGCCGTAGACGATCCCGAAATTTACGGCCTTCGCGCCGCTCCGCTGGGAGGGCGTGACCTCTTCCATCGGGATTTTCAGCACCTGGGACGCGGTCAGCCTGTGTATGTCCTGCTTTTCCCTGAAAGCTCCGATCAGGTTTTCGTCCCCGGACATGTGCGCCAGGATACGCAGCTCGATCTGGCTGTAGTCTGCGTCCATAAAGACGTACCCGTCCGACGGGACAAAGACCCTGCGCAGCTCGCGGCCGAGCTCGGTTTTTATCGGTATGTTCTGCAGATTGGGCTCGGAGCTGGATATCCGGCCGGTAGCCGTGACGGTCTGATTGAACGTGGAGTGGGCCTTGGAATCCCGCCGGTCGATTATGGCCAAAAACCCGTCCACATAGGTGGATTTGAGCTTGGCCAGGTTTCGGTATTCGAGGACCCTGGGGACGACGGGGTGCGCGTCCCGGAGCTTATCCAGCACGTCCGCCGCGGTGGAATAGCCTGTCTTGTTCTTCTTGCCGCCCTTTAGGCCGAGCCTCTCGAACAGCACCTCCCCGAGCTGGGACGGCGAATTGAGGTTGAACTCCTTCCCCGCGAGGCCGTATATCTCTTTCGTGAGCTCCGCGCAGCGGCCGTCGAGCTTCGCGCCGTAGTCCGACAAAGCCTTTCTGTCGATTCTGACGCCGTATACCTCCATGTCGAACAGGACTTCCGCCAGCGGCAGTTCTATTTCGAAGTACAGCTCCTCCTGGCCGTTTTCCCTGATTTTTCCGAGCATGACCGGATACGCCCTGAAAACCGCGTCCGCCTGGGCGGAGGCGAATCCTTCCAGTTCCTCGCCGGCGATATCCGACGCGGCGCGCCTGTTTTTGCCCTTGCCCCAGAATTCCTCCGCCGGCGCTCGGGTCTCGCCCAGATATTCGCCGGCGACGCCGCTGTAGTCGTCTATAGGCTTCAGGGCGTTCAGGACGTAGCCCGCCAGAGCCGCGTCGAACACGACGTTTTTAGGTTCGATCCCGTATTCGTAGAGTATCGTCCTCTCCGCCTTGGAGTCCAGCGTCAGTTTTTCGGCGCTGCTGTCGAAAAACGGCCTGAGCGCGTCGAAATACATCGCCGTCAGCGCGTTTTCCAGCATGACGACGGCGTTTTGCGGGCCGTCCGCGTCTTTTACGGAATAGCAGAAACCTATCGCGAACGGCTCCGCGCCGGTTTTGCCTCCGTCCGTCAGCGTCACGAAGGCGCAACGCTTCGCCCCGCATAGCTCAAGCGCGAGCTTCCCCGCGTCCTCCGGCATACGGATGATTTTAGCGCCGGCATTGCGCGCGGGCTCCGCGGATGTTTTGAAGCGGGAGAGCAGGCTCCTGAAGTTCAGCCTGACGGCTTCTTCCCTGGCCTCCGGGCCGTAGCTCCCCGTGTGGCCGCAGCTTTCCAGATCCAGTTCCACCGGGGCGTCCGTCCTGATGGTGGCCAGCATCTTGCTCATAAGCGCCTGATCGGAGTTGGCGGCCAGGTTTTCGCCGGCCTTTTTGGGTTTTATCTCGTCCGCGTGGGCTATGGCGTTCTCCACGCTGTGATATTCCTGTATTATCTTGTAGGCCGTCTTTTCGCCGATCCCGGGCACGCCGGGGATGTTGTCCGACGCGTCGCCCATCAGGGCCTTCACGTCGATGTATTCCGCCGGAGTGACGCCCAGCCGGGCCTTGATGTCCGCGGCGAAATAGTCCTCCGATTCGGCCCTGCCGGATTTTGTCCTGGCGATCTTGATTTTCGTACCGCCGCCGGCGAGCTGCAAAAGATCCCTGTCGCCGGTCACGATAACCGGGGCGAGGCCGGCGGCCTCAGCCTTGGCCGCGAGCGCGCCGAGGACGTCGTCGGCCTCGAAGCCCTCCGACTCGCATATTTTTATACCCATTTTGGCGAGCATGTTTTTGAGCAGCGGCACCTGAGGCCGTAGCTCGTCGGGCATGGCCTTCCTGCCGCCTTTGTAGTCCGAATAGGCCAGATGCCGGAAAGTCGGCCTGGGCAGGTCGAAGGCCACGGCCAGATAGTCCGGCTTTTCCTCGTCCAGATTCTTGAACAGGATGTTCAGGAAGCCGAAGACCGCGTTCGTGTACTCGCCCTCCGGGCTTGTCAGCAGAGAAACGGCGTAAAAGGCGCGGTTCAGTATGCTGTGACCGTCGATCAGAAGGATTTTTCGCATGTCGTTCACCCCATCATAGCCACAAGCACGGCCTTGATCGTATGCATCCTGTTTTCCGCCTCGTCGAACACCATCGAGC
>WQUN01000063.1 GCA_009782085.1 Bacillota bacterium | reverse complement strand
GAAATATACCCGTCGATCAGCTCGAAGGTTTTGTCCTGGTTTTCCGGGAGATCGATGAATTTCTCAAACTCCTCCAGGGATATTTCGGGGGCGTACTCGTCATAAGCCGTTGCGGACATATCCATGCGCTCATCTCCTTGTCATTAGTTATAACCCTCTTACAAACTCCTTAAACAAATTCCCTCTCTGCTCGTAATTGTCGAACATGTCCCAGCTCGCGCAGGCCGGGGACAGCAGCACGCAGTCGCCGGGCCGGGCCCTGCCGCAGGCGGTGTCCACCGCGTTCCTAAGGCTGTTCGCCCGCTCGAAGTCCGCGAAGCCGTAGGCGCGGCAGGTTTCCGCGATCTTATCCGCGACCTCCCCTATGAGGATCAGGTCCTTCACCTTGCCCTTGAACAGCCTCACCCAGTCGCCGAATTCGCAGTGCTTGTCATATCCCCCGCCGATCAGCACGACGGGGCGGTCCATGGCCTCCAGGCCCTTTATGGCCGCGTCGGTGTTCGTGGCCTTCGAGTCGTTGTAATACCTCACTCCGTTCAGTTCCCGGACAAACTCCAGCCGGTGCGCGGCGGCCTTGAATTTCAGCAATGGTTCTTTTATCCGCTCCGGCGGTATGCCCGCGCAGACCGCCATGGCCGCGGCGGCCATCGCGTTTTCCGCGCCGATATTGCCGACTATGTTCAGTTCGCGCCTGTCGGCGAGCCTTTCGTCGAAGCCGTTCATGCGGACGCGGATAAAGTCCCCGTCCAGAAAGACGCCCTCGTCCAGCTCCGCGAGCCTGCTGAAAAAGATAATTTTAGCGCGGGTCCGTATGTTTCTGCACTTTTCGTCGTCGTAGTTAAGTATCATAAAGTCGTCGGACGTCTGGTTTTTGCCGATGCTTTCCTTCAGCGCGGCGTAGTTTTCGAACGTTTTGTGCCTGTCCAGGTGGTCCGGCGTGATGTTGAGGACCGCGCTGATCCTGGGACGGAACGTGACGCAGGTCTCCAGCTGGAAGCTCGAGATCTCGGCCACCGCCCAGCCGTCCGGCTCCATGCCGAGGACGCGGTCGGTAAAAGCCGTCCCGATGTTCCCGACGACATAGGTATGCGGAAAATACGCCGTGAATATCTCTCCCGCGAGGGAGGTCGTGGTGGTCTTGCCGTTGGTGCCGGTGATCCCGGCTATCGGGCAGAGGCAAAGGGTATAGGCCAGCTCGATCTCGCCTATCACGGGGACGCCGAGTTCCTTCGCCTTCTCCGCGAACGGCAGGTGTACGGATATCCCGGGGCTCATGACGGCCATGTCGAATTTGCCGATTATGTCGTCCGGATTCTTGCCCAGATACAGCTTTACCCCAAGCTTCTCCAGTTCGCCGGCGGCGCCGCCGGACTTTTCGGCGGCTTCCGGGTCCAGGTCCTGGAGCGTGACGCAAGCCCCCAGGCGGCGCAGGAGTTTCGCCGAGGCTATGCCGCTCCTGCCCATCCCGCAGACGATTATCTCTTTGTTTACGTACGCCCGTGCGGCCGCGTCGTTATACAATATGCTGTCCTCCCAGGTATCCTATAAGGCACATGATCGCCGTGACAACGTAGAACAGCGCGACGACGCGCGTCTCGCTCCAGCCGGACAGCTCGAAGCTGTGGTGGATCGGGGCCATTTTGAAGACCCGCCTGCCCGTCAGCTTGAACCAGCCGACCTGGATCATGACCGACAGGGACTCTATAACGTATATCAGGGCCACTATGAGCAAAAACAGCGGCATACGCAGCACCAAGGCGAGCGCTGCCACAAACCCGCCCAGCGCCTGGGAACCCGTGTCGCCCATCATTATTCTCGCGGGATACGAGTTGAAGAGCAAAAAGCCCAGCAGGCTTCCGACCGCCGCCCCGGCCAGCGGGAGGGAACTGCTCCCCATGGCCCAGGCCGCGAAGAGGAAAAAGGCTGAAATCAAGGCCGTGACCCCGGAATTAAGGCCGTCGAGGCCGTCGGTGAGGTTGGAACCGTTGGTGGAGCCGAGCATCACGATAAACACAAGGGGGACATAGACATACGCGGGCAAATTCCACGTTATTCCCTTTGTGAACGGGATATAGAGCTCCCAGGCGTTCGGTCCGGAGCGGCTGTACAGATAGAACGCGAAGGCCCCGGTGATAACGAGTTGCACGAGTATCTTCTGCCACGCACGGAGGCCCAAAGAACGCTTTTTGACGACCTTCGTGTAGTCGTCCCAGAAGCCCATCAGCCCGAAGCCGACCGTCACCAGCAGAATCGCGGCCGCGTCGGGGTTCCCTTTCAGGAAGAACACGGAGGCGACGGCGAAGCTGAGGATTATCACGACCCCGCCCATCGTGGGCGTCCCGGCCTTTTTCAGGTGTTCCTTGGGGCCGTCGTCCCGTACGAACTGGCCGACTTTCAGCTTCATCAGGAACGGTATCAGCGTCGGGCAGAGTATCACGCTGACCGCGAACGCCCCCAGCGCCGCGTAGACCGCGCTCGACAGATTGCTGGGCATGGTTGAGCCTCCTTATGGGATGATTATATCTTGCTGACATTGCGGCGCGCCCTGCAATATAGCCATTCAACATAGCCATTCAACATAGCCATTCAACATAGCCATTCAACTTCATAGCCATTCAACTTCAAAATATCCATATTGTCATTCTGAGCGAAGCGAAGAATCTTAGACCCTTCGCTTCGCTCAGGGTGACAGATTAAAAGGTCTTTTTTAGGTTGAACAGCTATACCGGATGCGGAAAACATTTGCCGACGACGTGACAGAGGAGGCTAATGTTTTCGCACTCCGGTATATATTCCGCGCAATATTTTCGCAACTCCGCTCAACGCCATTCCGTGCGACGCCTTGATCAATACCGCGCCCTCGTCCAGCCCCGGCATGACCTCATCCTTAAAAATCCCGGCAAACTCCTTCGCGTCCGGGTAATATGCCGCCGTCTGCCCCGGCCCTTTGCGCCGTTCGAACCCGTCGCGCGTCCGCGCGCTCTCCGGGCCGACTGCGATCAGCCTGTCGACGCCCTTTCGCGCCGCGTACTCGCCTATCTCCACGTGCAGCCGCGCGCCCATCGCGCCTAGCTCCAGCATGTCGCCCAGAATGGCCGTCTTGAAGCCGCTCTGTTCGGCGAGGACGTCCAGCGCCGCCTTCACGGAGGCGGGGTTGGCGTTATAGGCGTCGTCCAGGACCGTGAAGCCGCCGGCCTTATATATGTCCATCCTGTTTTCACAGTTCTCGAACGCCTCAATCCCGCGCCTCACGCCGTCCGGCGCGACGCCGAGGAGGCTTCCCGCGGCCGCCGCCGCCAGCGCGTTCAAAACCATGTGGTTTCCCGGCGCGGGGATGCGGACGCGGATATCCAGCCCATAGCGCGGGGAGCGCAGGCGGCAGCTCACGCCGAAGCCGTCCCGCTCCATTTCCTCCGCGAAAAAATCGTTGGCCTTGCCGAAGCCGAACCAGACTATGTTTTCCCGCTTCCCGGCCAAAGTTCGCAGGTATTCGTCGTTCCCGTTCAGGACGGCCGCGGCGTCCGGGGCCATGCCGTCGAATATCTCCGATTTCGCCCAGAGAATGCCTTCTCTGCTTCCGAGGTTCTCCAGGTGGGCGAAGCCTATGTTCGTGATCACGGCCAGGTCAGGCCTGGCCGTCACGCTCAGGCTGCGGATCTCCCCGAAATGGTTCATGCCCATCTCCAGGACGAGCGCCTCGTGCCGCTCCTCCAGCCGGAAAATCGTCTTCGGCACGCCGATCTGGTTGTTCAGGTTGGCCTCAGTCTTGAGCGTATTGTATTTTTGGCTCAATACGCCGGCTGCGAGCTCCTTTGTGGTGGTCTTGCCGGAGCTGCCGGTTATCGCGATTGTTTTTACACTGAAAAGGCTTTTGTAATACGCCGCGAGCTCGAGGAGAGCTTTCAGCGTGGGATTTGCATAGATGATCCTGTTTTTGTTCTCCCCCGTATACGTTCCGGGCGCGTTTCCGAACAGACAGGCCAGCGCCCCGCCCGCGAAGGCCGCGCCGATGAAGTCGTGCCCGTCGAATTTTTCGCCCTTCAGCGGGACGAACAGCTTCCCGTTTACGTCCTCCCGCGTGTCCGTGGCGACGCCGGCCAAAGCCCGGCCCAGCCAGCCCGGCGGCGCGCCGCCGGCAGCCTCCCCGCCGCAGACGCGGATCACGTCTTCAACCCTGATCCCCGTAAAGCTCATTCAACGCCTCCCGCGCCTGCTCCGCGTCGTCGAAGTGCTCGCGGCGCCCCTTGATCTCCTGGTAGTCCTCGTGGCCCTTCCCCGCGATGATCAGCCCGTCGCCGGGTTTGAGCATGGATATGCCGCGCCTGACGGCCTCAGCGCGGTTCGTCAGCTTCACGTAGGGGCAGTTCGTCTCCGTCACCCCGGCCTCGGCCTGCCGGATGATCTCGTCCGGGTCCTCGTCCCTGGGGTTGTCGGAGGTGATTATGCAATAGTCCGAGAGCTCGCCGACGACCTTGCCCATTATCGGGCGCTTGGCGGTGTCCTTGTTCCCGCCGCAGCCGAAGAGGGTTATCAGCCGCCCCTTGGTGAACTCCCGCACGGAGCCGATGATGTTGACGAGCGCGTCCGGGGTGTGGGCGTAATCCAAAATGATGTGGAAGCCCTGATTGTTCGGGACGCTCTGTATGCGGCCGGGCACGCTGACGCGCTTTAAGCCCCGGCGTATGGCGTCGGCCGGGACGCCCATGACGCGCGCCGCGCCGATGGCCGCCAAAGCGTTGTACACCATGAACCGGCCCTTCGTCGGGATGAAAAACTGCTCCTCCCGCCCATAGAGTTCAACCGAAAACGAAACGCCGTCGTCGAGATGGCGCACGTCCGACGCCTTCACGTCGCAGCCGCTGTCTATCCCGTAGGTGGTTATCTCGCAGCCCGCGTCGGCGGTTATCAGCTTCCACGAAGGGTCGTCGGCGTTTATCACGCCGTATTTGCATATCCTGAAAAGCCTGGCCTTGGCCTTGGCGTAGTTTTCCATGGTGCCGTGAAAGTCCAGGTGATCGTGCGTCAGGTTCGTGAAGACCCCGATCTGGAAGCGCAGGCCCTCCATTTTGTCCAGAGCCAGCGCGTGGGACGAGACTTCCATGACCACGTCATTCACCTTCTCCTCTTTCATGGCCGCGAAAATCTGTTCCAGCTCGATCGGGTCCGGCGTCGTGGCGGTCAGGAACTTAATGTCTATGCGCTTCGCGCCGACGCGGGTGTCCACGGAGCCGATCAGCCCGACCTTGTGGGAGAGCTCCTGGAGGATAAGTTCGATGAAGTAGGTCGTGGAAGTCTTGCCGTTGGTGCCGGTGACGCCGATGAGGTTGAAGTCCTCGGAGGGGTTGCCGTAGAAATTCGCGGCGATGACCGCCATGGCCGCCCGGGAGTTTTTCACCCTGACGACGGCGGCGCCCTCCGGCAAAACCCCCGGGGGATCCTCCACGACAAAGGCGGCGGCGCCGTTGGCGGCGGCGTCGGGTATGAACAGGTGAGAATCCACCCTCGCGCCCTTGGTGCAGATAAAGAGCGAACCGTAGCCGGCTTTGCGCGAGTCGATGACAATGTCGTCGACATCCGCGTTCCTCCCCTGGAGCCATTCATAGCTCAGGCCGCGAAGAAGCTCTTTCAGAAGCATCCTCTTTTCCCCCTTCATCTTATATAGAGTATAACTTTCGCTCCGCTGTTCACCGTCTCCCCCGGCAGCGGGAACTGATCCGCCGCCGCTTCCCCTTCGCCCGAAACCTCGCATTTAAGCCCTATCTTTTCCAGCGCTCGCCGCGCGTCCGCGGGCTTCATACCCCTTACGTCCGGCACGGTTATGCGGGCGGCCTCGGGGAGCTTTTTCTCCGCCTCGGAGTATTCCGGCTCGATGCCGAGGTACGGGAGCGCGTTTTCGAGTATCTCCTTCATTATCGGCCCGGCCACGGCGCCGCCGTAGTACGCTCCCTGGGGCTCGTCGATCAGGACCAAAGCCATCAGCTGCGGGTTTTCGGCGGGCGCGAACGCCAAAAACGACGAAATGTACTTCCCGCTTCGGCGCGGGAGCTTTTCGGAGGTCGCCGTCTTGCCGCCGACGCGGTAGCCGGGGATATAGGTCCTGTTGCCCGTGCCGGAGTTGACCACGCTCTCCAGGATTTGTCTCATCGTCGCGGAGGTTTGCTCGGAGACGACCTGACGCCCCTTGCCGTACACAAATTCCTCCGCGACGTTGCCGTCGTTGTCCAGAAGTTTCGCGCCGACGTGGGGGGTCACCAGGAAACCGCCGTTGACCGTGGCCGCCGCGGCCCGGAGGAGCTGGAGCGGGGTGATCGCCAGCGACTGGCCGAAGCTCATCGTCGCCAGCTCCACCGGCCCGATCTTGTTTTCTGGGTACATGATGCC
>WQUN01000062.1 GCA_009782085.1 Bacillota bacterium | reverse complement strand
TTGGCACTATTTGCAATGAATATTGTTGCAAGCTCGGCGCGCCGGGGTCGGCGCGCCCTACATTCGTTGTGCAATTTGTATGTTCATGCGTTTGTCGTGGGGGGAAGGGTGCGGCAAATTTACGAATGCATGAATGAATATTGCATGAATAATTAGTAAACAAAAACGGATTTTAGGTCGTAGGGGCGGGGTCAACCCGCCCGAACCCGTGTAATGTTTCATGTTATCGGGACGGTTATACCGGATGCAGAAAACATTTGCCGACGACGTACGCCTGTAGGGGACGCCGCCCTCGGCGTCCCGCAGTTCTTCTATTTCGTTAACGCACTTTTCGTAGCGGAGGTCCGGTTCGTTTTCTGTAAGTTCACGCATATTAATCTCCATTCCGGCCGGAGTTATGGCATGAATTCCAATACGAAAAAGAGCGGCCTCAACCGCTTCGTTTCTTTTTCTCTTCTGACACTGTTAGTTTTTACCTGTTATCTTTTCACTGCGCCGGCACCGGCGCCGGCGCAGCCGGCGCTCTACCGTCTTTTGTTCCTCTTATTCAGCCCCGCCTGCCTCTCGTTCGAGGCTTTCAGCCAGTCCTTGAACTTCTCCTCAAAGGTGCCCCCGTCCCGGGGCCTTCTGACATATTCCGCCTCGTCCGGGGCGGACGCGGCCTCGGCCTGGGGGAGGGCCTCCTTCATGGACAGCGATATCCTCCCCGTCTCCGGATCCCTGGAGATCACCTTTACCGAGACGGTGTCGCCGACCGCAAGGCGGTCCTCCACATTATGGACATAATTATTGGAGATATTCGAGATGTGCAGGAGGCCCTGGCTGCCTCCCGGCAAGGCGATTATCGCGCCGAAGGTCTTTATCCGCGCCACGGTGCCCTCGTATATCCCGTCGACTTCTATGTTCTCCTGGTTATCAGACATGGAAACCTCCCGGAGCCGCCGCTCCATACAATCCGCCCGCGCAGCCGCCGCGCTCTTTGCGCCGCCGCGCTTTTTACCGTAAATCCTTCCAACGAGGCCGCCGCTTATGTGTCGTACGCGTTCACTTTGCCCGCCGCGCTTTTTACCGTAAATCCTTCCATCGAGGCCGCCGCGTATGTGTCGTACGCGTTCACTTTGCGCCGCCGCGCTTTTTTACCGTCAATCCTTCCCCGAATCCCTGGCGACCGGCGTAAGTACCGGTTCTTTGACGCCCAGGACGTCCGACTTCCTCACGGGGATATGTATCCCCTTGTTCGTCCCGAACTCGACGATGAAGCAGTCCTCGCCCACGCCGACTATCTTGCCGAAGAGGCCGGCGGAGGTCAGCACGCTGTCCCCGACCTTCATCGAGGCCTGGAGCTCCTTCATCTGCTTGTCCCGCTTGCGCTGGGGCCGTATGGTGATAAAGTACATCGCGCCCAGGATCAGGACCCAAAAGACGATCATGACCGGGCTGAACAGGCTCGAAGTCGGGGCGGCCGGCGCCGCCGAGGCGTTCGGGTCCGCGGCCGCGGCGCCGGTGTTGGCGTTGGCCGCCGGCGCGGCCTCCCCCCCGTTTATGATCGGGCTGACGTCCCCGCCGTCGAGCAATACGGTGAAACCGTTCATTTGAATTACGTTCATTTGAACCGCGTTCATTTGCATCTTAGCCCTCCGTTTCTTGGAACAAATGCATTATACCGGAAAAACACGCCCGCGTCAAATATCGTTTGAGACGATATACCGCTCATTATTTTCTTGAGTTTGGATAAAATGTAAATTATACGCACGGGCATACATTCTCAATCCGCGCCGGGAGGACATCATGACAACGACAGCACAAGCGCTTCGCCGCGTTCTTTCAATAGCCGCGTTCCTTTTCGCCCTGGCCCTTTTCACTTTCGCGCCCGCCGGGGCCGCCAGGGCCACGGTCGGGGACATGGGCTTTTTCGGGGGCGTCTCCGAGGGGCGCAAGCTCCCCAAGACGACGGAGCTCCTTCTGGCCCAAAACGCCAGGACCCGGAACAGGAAGGCCCGCGCGCCGCTGGCGTACAAGGAGCTCATCTTCCTCGGCGGCGCGCCGCGCGAGTTCACCGGCGTCCTGGACGTGACCGCGAACGGCGGCGTGACCGATACGGAGGACTTCGGGACGTATACGGAGACGTACCGGGTCTCTCCCGGCGCCGCCTCGGACAGGACGGCGACGGTCAGCCGCGTCATCGTCTTCAACGTCAACTGGCGGCGCGAAAACCGGCAGATCATCAAGGACTACGCCGTGCGCTCCTGGGCGGAGGCTATAACGGACGGCGGCGCGTCCTACGTCCTCGACCCGGCGCAGTCCTCCTTCGGGATAAGCGTGATTGAGGATCACACCCCCGGCGTCGTCTACTACAGGGGGGACGTCTCCTCCCACGCGGTCTATTCCGGCGGGACGACGTCGGACTCGTCGGGGTCGTTTTACGGTTACTCCTGCGCCTTTTCGAACACGGAGACGCACCGCCTGAACGTCGCGGTTTCCGGCGACGGCTGGCAGATGCTCTGTCAGGTGCGCCCCAGCGTGTCCGTCAGCAAGACTCTGCAATACGCCGGCAACGAGCCGGAGGCGATGAGCTTCGCGGGCAACTATAAGGAGGTCGTCCAGAACTCCAGCGGCCTCAGATACGACATCCTCGCGAACCCGTGGATGTATCCCGACCAAAAGACGTCCGGCGAGGCCAGCATAGCGTCGCAGAACACCTTCGAGCAGCTCGTCGCGCCCGACCTGTCGTTTCTGGAGGGGCATCCCGCCGCGGACGACATCGCGAGGCTCTTCGCCATGGAGGCGCTTACGGGCGACCCCAAGCGCTTTGAGCCAAGCCAGGCGATCACCAGGGGACAGTACGTGACGGCGTTGGTCAGGGCGATCAAGCTGCCCGTCGAAGCGCCCGCCGCGAAGAGCCCTCGCGGGAAAGCGGCTCCGCCCGCCGCCGTTTTCCCGGACGTGACGCCGGAGCGGCCGGAATACCCGTATATCATGGCCGCCTACCGCGCCGGCCTGGCGAACGGCCGGGACAACGGCAGATTTTACACGGACTCGCCCCTGGAGCGGCAGGAGGCCGTGGCGGTCATGGTCAGGGCCCTCGGCCTCACGGCGGTCGCGCCCGACCCCGCGCCCGCCACGCCGTTCACGGACGGCGGGCTGATCGGCGGCTGGGCGAGGCGGGAAGTCGAGGCCGCGCGGAGCCTCGGGCTCATCGGCCCGGACGCGGACGGGCGATTCAGGCCGCGTGAGATTTTCTCGAAGGCCGACGCCGCCGCGCTTATCAACCGCATGGCCGAATACATGCGCTCCGGCCTGGCAACAGATTACGCGGAGCATATCGTGGATTATCCGGGGTAAAGGGATGTAAAAACAGTTTGCAAATCCGGGGCGGGAGGATATAATAGACTTCTTCGGAAATTGATTACCCGCTGTCACCCTGAGCGCAGCGAAGGGTCTTAAAATCAAGATTCGATCAAAAGCGGCAGGAGCGGAGCCCCTGCCCTACATATGGTTTGTGCATTTCTCCATAAATCAGACTGACCTGTAAGGGGAGGGAAATACGTTGACTGACATGTCATACGACGAACTGAGGGAGAAGTTTTTCGCGTTTTTCGAGGGCAAGGGGCATCTCCGCCTGCCCAGCTTCCCGCTGGTGCCCGTTAACGACAGGAGCGTTTTGCTGATCAACGCGGGCATGACGCCCCTGAAGCCGTATTTTTCCGGGGCGGAGACGCCGCCGCGAAAGCGCGTCGTCACCTGCCAGAAGTGCGTGCGGACCGTGGATATCGACGACGTGGGCAAGGATCTGCGGCATTTTTCGTTCTTCGAAATGCTGGGGAATTTTTCCTTCGGGGATTATTTCAAGGAGGAAGTCATCCCCTGGGCCTGGGAATTCGTCACGGAAGTCGTCAAAATACCCGCCGACAGGCTGTATCCCTCCGTCTACGAGGAGGACGGCGAGGCTTTCGACATATGGAACAAAAAGGTCGGCATCCCGGCGAACCGCATATACCGCCTGGGCAGGAAGGACAACTTCTGGGAGCTGGCCGGGGGCGGGCCCTGCGGGCCGTGCTCCGAGATATACTTCGACAAGGGCGAGAAATACGGCTGCGGCAGCCCGGATTGCGCCCCCGGCTGCGACTGCGACAGGTACCTGGAGTTCTGGAACCTGGTTTTCACACAGTTTGATAAGAAAGAGGACGGCTCGCTGGAAAGGCTCAAATTCCCCAACATCGACACCGGTATGAGCCTCGAGCGGCTCGAGGTCGTCGCCCGCGGGCTGGAATCCGTCTACGACGCCGGCCCCGTCAAAGCCGTGCGCGGGCGCGCCCTGGAAATCGCCGGTTACGCCTACGGATCCGACCCGAAAAAGGACTCCTCCGTTACGATAATAACCGACCATATCCGCTCCGTCTCTTTTTTGATCGCCGACGGCGTGATGCCCTCGAACGAGGGGCGCGGCTACGTCCTGAGGCGGCTGCTGCGCCGCGCCGCCAGGCACGGGAAACTTCTGGGCGTGGACGGCGCGTTCCTGGCGGAGCTCTCCGGGGCGGTGGTCGCGGCCTACGGGGCCGCGTATCCGGAGCTTCGGGAAAAGAGCGGGCACATACACAAGGTCATCTCCATCGAGGAAAAACGCTTCAGCGAGACGCTGGACCAGGGCCTGGAAATCCTGCGGGGCGAGATCGAAAAGCTCCTTTTGGCCGGGCAGAGCGTGCTCCCCGGCAACGTCTCCTTCCGGCTGTACGACACCTTCGGCTTCCCGCTGGAGCTTATGCGCGAGATCGCGGCGGAGTCCGGCGTGTCCGCGGACGAGGCCGCCTTTGAGGCGGAAATGGAAAAACAGCGTCAGCGCGCCAGGGCCGCCAGGGAGGAGACGGATTTCCTGGGCGGCGGCGGGCCGCAAAGCGTGTTTGACAAGCTGGACGCCTCGGTCGCGACGGAGTTCGTCGGATACGATGTACTTGCCGCGGACGCGAGGATCATTGCTTTGGTAAGCGGGGACGAGGTCGTCCCCGTGGCCGGGAAAGGCGACGAGGCGCACGTTTTCCTGGACAGGACGCCTTTCTACGCCGAGTCCGGCGGCCAGAAGGGCGACGTCGGCGTCATAACCGCGCCGACCGGCGTCGTCCGCGTAAACGGCTGCAACAAGGTCGCCGGCGGCAAAACCGAACACTCCGGCGTTGTCGTCGAGGGCTTCATCGAAACGGGCGCGGCCGCGCGCGCGGAGATCGACGCGGCGAACCGCCTGGCCACCGCCCGCAACCACACCTCCACGCACCTCTTGCAGGGGGCGCTCCGGCGCGTTCTGGGCAGCCACGTGGAGCAGGCCGGGTCTTACGTGACCGGCGAGCGGCTGCGCTTCGACTTCACGCACTACGCGCCCGTCTCCCGCGAGGAACTGGCGCAGATCGAGCGGATCGTCAACGAGAAGATTATGGAGGCGCTCCCCGTGGAAATATCCCAGAAAAGCCTGGACGAGGCCAGGAAAATGGGCGCGACGGCGCTTTTCGGGGAGAAATACGGGGACGTGGTGCGCGTCGTCAAAATCGGGGATTTCAGCCTGGAGCTCTGCGGCGGCACGCATCTGAGCAGCACCGGCCAGGCGGGGTCGTTCAGGATTCTGTCCGAAAGCGGCATAGCTGCGGGCACGCGGCGCATAGAGGCTTTGACCGGCACGGCGGCGAAGGAGCACGGCGACGCCGCGGAGGAAAGGCTGCGCCGGGTCGCCGCGCTTTTGAAAACCTCGCCCGAGGACGCGGAACAGCGCGTGGCCGCGCTTATCGCCGAAAACAGGCAATTCCGCCAGGATGCCGAAAAAGCCCGCTCCAAGGCGGCGGCCGGCATGGTGGACGAGATAATCGCCAGGGCAAAGGCCGTCGGGGGCTTCAAAATCGTGGCGGAGAAATTTTCCGGCGCGGACGCCGCCGCGCTCAGGGAGATCGGCGACAGGATCAAGGACAAACTCCGCGGCGCCGTCATAATCCTGGCCGGCGCGCTCGGGGACAAGGTGAGCTTTTTGGTGAGCGCCGACGACGACGCGGTCAAGGCCGGCGTCCACGCCGGAAACCTGGCGAGAGAGGCCGCGGCGCTCTGCGGCGGAAGCGGCGGCGGCAAGCCCGGCATGGCCCAGGCCGGCGGGAAGGACCCGTCCAAAGCGGACGAGGCGCTCAGGAAGGCGGAGGAGACGGCGGCGGAGATACTGAACGGTATATCAAACTGTCAAACAAAAGCCGGAAAATAGACTTCTTCGGAAATTGATTTTTCGTTGTCAGCTGAGCGAAGCGAAGGGTCTTAAAATCAAGATTCTTCGCTTCGCTCAGAATGACAAACGCCAATTTCCGAAGAAATCTAATGCAGTAGGGCGGGGGCTTGCCCCCGCCGCGTCATATCGGAATTTCCGGCGGGGGCAAGCCCCCGCCCTACTG
>WQUN01000061.1 GCA_009782085.1 Bacillota bacterium | reverse complement strand
CTGTCCAGAAATAACATGCACATTTTTTTGAAACGACGAACGCTTCTACGGCGTTTCAAAAAAATATTTGATCAGTTTATTTCTGGACAGTTCCTTACGGGCTGGCGGATGAAAATTGTGATATACTTAAGCCATCAGTCGGGTATCTCACTCGCCGATTCCATCGCGCTGGCGGAAGCGGCTGTTATTGGCGGTCATTTGATTACGGCGGATCACCACGAGCTTGATATTGTCGAGCGCAATGAAAGTGTCCGGTTTTTCTGGATACGCTAGACATAATGTATTGCTAGGGGATGAATCCATGACCTGGGAATCCTACAAATCCCAAATCGAAGCCCTCGGCGGGCCCCGGGAGGACTGGTACATCCTCGGCGTCGACCTGGGGACGACCAACTCCGTCGTGAGCTACTGGGACCACCAGAACCGCAGGCCGGAACCGATAGACTACAGCAACGGCTTCGGGAAGATACCCATGCCGTCCGTGGTGCAGTTCCGGCCGGACGCGGCCGCCGGGCCGGACGGGGCTTCCGGCGAGTGGCTCGTCGGCGAGGAGGCGTTCCGTTCGATAAAGATATACCCGGAGACGACCGTCCGCTCGATAAAGCGCAGCATGGGTACCGGCAGGACGGTCCGCCTGGCCGGGAAAGACTATCTTCCGGAGGAAATATCCGCGAAAATACTGGAGGAACTGCTGAACCACACCCAAGGCATAAACCCAAAGGCCGAAATCGCCGGCGCGGTGGTTTCTGTGCCCTACGATTTCGACGACGCCGCGAAGAAGGCCACGATGCGCGCCTGCGAGCTGGCCGGCCTCGGCGGCAGGCTGATCTGCCTTATCGAGGAGCCGAAGGCCGCCGCTTTGGCGTACAATTTCCGGCACCAGCTCCAGAAAAACGAGAAGATACTGGTCTTCGACTTCGGCGGCGGCACCTTGGATATAACCCTCTTCCGCGTGGCCGAAAAGGACGAGCGCCGCATAAAGATACAGGTCATCAGCGAGGGCGGCGAGGCGTACCACGGCGGGGACAACATCGACGAAAACCTGGCGGAGATGTGCCTCGGCCTGGTGGAGGCCAAAACCGGGCAGAAGCCCGAAGACATGGCCGCGGAGAACCGGGCGGAGATAGCCGTCCGCAGCCGCGAGGCCAAGGAGCGCCTCTCCGGCGTCAGGAGCTTCCGGATACCGTTCACCTTCTGCATACCGCCGTTCGCGGAACAGCTTACGCGGGAGGCTTTCGAGGAGCGCATAGCGCCGTTCATCGAAAAGACGCGCAATCTGGTGCTGAAAGCCCTGCGCGAGTGCTACACGGGCGCGGTGCCGCCGGAGGCCGTGGACAGGGTGCTTCTGGAGGGCGGCTCGTCCCAGATGCCCTGGGTCAGGCGGATGCTTGTCGGTATCTTCAACGACGAGAGCAAGATCTACACCTCCGAGCGCCCGGCAGCGGACATATCCCTCGGCGCGGCCTATTACGCCGCCATGAAGATGGGCCTGCTGTCCAACCCCGACCTGGAGGATGAGAAGCTCTCCGTGGAGTTCGAGGTAACCGTGCCCCACGACATCGGCCTCGAGATAGAAACCGGCGGGAAGAAGGCGTTCTATCCGATGATCCGCCGGGGCGCAAGCTACGCCCTGGCGAAGAAGAGCCAGGTCTTCACGCTTTCGGGGGACACGCCGGACGAGATGACGCGCTTCGCCCTGAAAATAATGGAACGGATCGACATAGAGGACGGCGTCGGGGACTGCCGCCTGATCGGGGAGGTCGAGATCGTCGGCCTGCCCGCGCGGCCGAGCGGTAAGACGCGGCTTCGGATAACCTTGTCCGTGGACGAGGAGAGCGGCCTGGTGCGCGGGGGCGTCGAGGACCTGGGGTTCGCGGGGGAGTACGCGCCCAGCGGCTTTTCCCGGGATTTCGAGCCCGGGAGGTTTGAGAAGACGGTGGTGGAGGGGTAAAAAATATACGGAGGGATGAGATGAGAACCAAAAAGTTTCTGTGCCTGACCATAGCGGCAATAACGGTTTGCGGCGGCGTGATATTTTCGCGGCCCGCCTGTAAAGCCGGCGCCGAAACGGCCCCGGCCGTCGTCCTAGACGGCGTTCAACTGACCTTCGACGTGCCGCCGCAGATAATAAACGACAGGGTCATGCTGCCGTTTAGGGCGATTGCGGAGGCGATGGGGGCGGGGGTGTACTGGGATGCAGATTCTCAAAAAATTATCATGTATTCGAGTGACAAGTACATTGAGATGGTTGTGGGCAATCCGGTTATGAAATACGGAGATTATCGTAATGATGATTCAGGCCAGACAATATATGATACGGTCAATGAATATAAGATGGATTCCCCGCCGGTGATCGTCAACGAGCGTACCCTGATCCCTCTGCGCGCTATATCTGAGGCTTTGGAAGCGCAGGTTGAGTGGGACGGATCGACAATGACAGTCACAATTGTTTCGTCGCCCACATACAAGACCGTGTTCCCACTCAGCGTCGGTATTGACCAGAACGGTTTTTGGAAAGGCATCCGAGCTCTTGATTATATCGAGATGTTTAATTACAAGGCGATGCTCATTCCTAAAGACGTCTATACTATCCCGGACGCTGTCATTCAAACTAAGATCAATGATATACTAAGCAAGTTTAGTTACGACGCACAAACCACGGATCGCGCGGTTGCCAGCGGCGACATAGTAAATATCAATTATCACGATATTTTTGACGGCGTGAAGCACACCGGCGGCGACATAGACGGCGGCATGAATATGTTCGTCGGAGGAACAGACTCTGCGCTAGATTCACTGATCGGACATATACCCGGTGAAACGGTCAATGTGGAGATTACCTATCCGGATGACTATGAGGAAGTATCCGACCGTGGAAAAACTGTCTTATTTGTTATAGTTATCAACTATATACGCGAAAGAAAGAATCCTGAATTAACCGATGACTTCGTGGCTGAGAAGCTGTCCTCCTCCTATGGTTGGACAACCGTTGAAGAAATGAAGGAAGGCATTCACCATGATATACAGAGAAGCAACATTACCGAATATATCCAGCAACATCTGACCGAAGCGACAACCGTGCGGTCAGTGCCCGATCAGTTGTTTGAACACCTGGAGAATTCCATGATGTATACCTATCAACTAAACGCGAGATTTTCCGAAAAGACGCTGGAGGAATATATCAGCGCCAACGACGGCGTCGAAAGCGTTGACGAACTGAAGGCGGTCAAGTATGATGAAATTATGGAGACGGCGAGGTATGACCTTATAGTCCAGGCAGTTGCGGAAGACGCGGGTATATCGGTCAGCCAGGCGGACACCGCGGATTATTTTGCCGAGCAAACCTCGATAGACGCTTATTCTGCGTATGAGAAATTTTTCGGGGCGCCTTTTATGAAACAGGCCGTCCTTTATAAGAAAGTAATAAATTATATCGCCGATAACGCTGTTTTGTCATAATCTGAGAAGATTGTCAACGACTTCGCCGCATGGCGCGGCGGGGGCAAGCCCCCGCCCTACAATGCGGCGCGTTATTCAATATAGAAAGGTGTGCTTCTTATACATTTAGTATTATCAACCTTATTTCCGACTAACACCTCATTTATCCATTAATTATCAATCTACCACGGAGGGATAACAATGCCATACCTGGGAATAGACCTCGGCACCACCAACAGCGTCGGCGTCCTCTACAACGACAGGACCGACGCCCTCGAGACCGTCCGCGCGGACGGAGCGGAGGAGATCCTGCCGTCCGTCGTGAGCTGGACGGAGGAAGGCGTCGTCGTCGGCGCGGAGGCCAAGGCCGGCGCGATAATCTACCCGGAGACGACCGTCATCTCCGTCAAGCGGCTGATGGGCCAAAGCGAGAAGATCAGCGCCGGCGGCATGGAGAAGACGCCGGAGGAGGTCAGCGCGGAGATACTGAAAAAGCTCAAGGCCGCCGCGGAGGAACAGGCCGGGCAGAGCTTCGACGAGGTGGTCATAACCCACCCCGCCTACTTCAACGACAGGCAGATCTATGCCACCAGGCAGGCCGGGCTGCTGGCGGGGTTCGGGAACGTGTTTTTGCTGTCCGAGCCCTTGGCCGCGGCTATCGAATACGGCTACAGGCAGGGCTACGCCCAGACGCTTCTGGTCTACGACCTCGGCGGCGGGACGTTCGACGCCTGCATACTAAAGGTCTCGAAGGACGAGAACGGGCAGGAGGTCTTTCAGGAGCTCTCCGACGTGGGCGACATGAACCTCGGCGGGGACGACTTCGACTCGGAGCTGATCCGCTGGATGAAGCAGAGGTTCAGGGAGGACGCGGGCATCGACCTGGACGCGCTCGAGCGCGCGGAGCGCAAGCGCGTCGTCCAGAAGCTGAAACAGGAGGCCGAGCAGACGAAGAAGAAGCTCTCCGGCGCGAACAAGGTCTCCGTCAGGGTGAACCCGCTCATCATTTACGACGGCGTGCCGAAGAACCTCTTGCTGGAACTGACGCGGGAGGAGTTCGAGTCGATGATACGCAAATACGTCGACAGGAGCAAGGACATCCTGGAGGAAGCCCTGAAAAGGGCCGGCTGCGGCGCGGACGACATCTCGAAGGTCATACTCGTCGGCGGCTCGACGCTCGTGCCGATGGTCAAGCGCATGGTGGCCGGGGCGATCAAGGAGCCCTACCGCGCCACCGACCCCGCCAAGAGCGTGGCCATGGGCGCGGCGATCTACAACTACCTCGTCCACCTGCCGAACAGCAGCGTCAAAGTCGGCCAGATAACGCGGCAGATCTTCGGGACGGAGGCCGTGACGAACCTGGCCACGATGGAAAAGAGCCTGATCCCGATCATCCCGATGGGCAGCCCGATCCCTGGCCGCTTCTCCGACGCCAACTTCGCCTCCATGTCCGGGGCGTCGCAGGTGAACGTAGACGTGTACCAGTGGGAGCAGGGCCGGGAGGACGAGAAAAAGTACACCGGCAGCGTCTCGCTGACCGGGCTTTCCGGAACGACGCAGATCGAGATCACCTACGCCCTCGACGTGAACAACCTCTTCGAGGTCTACGTCCGCGACCTGACTTCCGGCAGGATCGAGCGGGCGGAGTTCGACCGCACCAAGACGTCCGCCCCGCCGGAGCGGCCCGGCGGATATTCCGCCGCCGACCGGGTCAACATTTTGTTCCTGATAGACACCACGGGCAGCATGGACACCTACATCAACGGCGTGAAGGAGCGCGCGATCGAGTTTTCGAGCATTCTGGCCTCCAAAGGGGCGGTCTTCAAGCTCGGCCTCATCGGCTTCGGCGACCTGGGCGAGAAGGAAAAGCCCAGCGTCTACAACTTCACGGAGGACGTGTTCAAGTTCCAGAAGCAGGTCAAGAACATCCCGCGCACCTACGGCGGGGACATCCCGGAGTCGTCTTTGGACGCGCTGGAAACGGGCGTGGAGCTGGTGAACTCCTCCCGCGACGAGACGAGCAAGCGCATGTTCATTTTGATAACCGACGCGCCGCCCCACGTGCCCACGGCCACCGGCAAAAACGTCGCGGACATCTGCGAAATGCTGGCGGCCAAGAACGTGACCGCGTACGTCGTCGCCAGGAAGGACAGGGACAGCATCGACGCCTACGACCCGATAACCAAGCCGAACGGGAAGTATTACGATTTGAACGATAAATTTTACGACATTCTGGACAATATTGCCATGAGCATCGCGGAGCTGATAAGGCTGTAGGTCCAAACAACCTATTTGGAGGCTGATGTAATGCGCAAAATCAGGAGTTGGCTGGTTATACCGGCATTAGCGCTAACTATGTCGCTTTGTAAGTTCCTGCCGGTTTTTGCGGATCAGGACATAAGCGTTTATGTAAATTATCTGGGAATCAGCCTTGACCAAAAGCCTGTTATCGAAAATGACAGGCTACTGGTTCCTTTGCGGGCAATCGCGGAGAACCTTAAGCTGACCGTCTGTTATGAAGATTCAACAAAAACGATAACCGCCGCAAATAAGGCTCACATGATTGTCTTGACTATCGGCTCGGCGGAGGCTGTGGTTGACGGAAAAACAGTGATATTGGACGCCCCGGCGAAGATAATCAACGGCAGGACTATGGTTCCGCTTAGGTTCATCGGAGAATCATTGGGGCTTTATGTGGAGTGGGATGGACTGAATAGGCAAGTCGATGTAATTGAGTACGACTATATGCTTTCACGCGCTGTTTGGAAGGATTTTGATTATGATAAGGCAAAATATTGTCTTGAGATGGGCGCGAATCCGAATTCCAGCAAAATTAGTCCTCCGCTTTCAAACAGGTGCAACTCAAACAATGCTGAAATGCTCAAACTATTATTCGATTATGGTTTGGATCCAAATGCTGTCCGTATCAGCAAACCGGAGAATGAACAAATGATCACATCATTTGCTTGTTGTCCTGAGGCGTGTGTCTTTCTTTTTGTAAATCCTAGCAATATTGATTGCCTAAAGCTGTTTATCGAATATGGACTTGACCTAAGCATTAAGGATAAGTTTGGTCGTACCCCAATTGACATTGCCACTGAACGATGGAACAAGAACCCGCAAGATACAGATGCATATGAGCTTGTATCTTTATTAAGTTCTGCAAAACAACAAGCAAGCCCTCTATGTAGCAAAAGAAGGCGATGCGGAATACCACGAAAAACAATCGGCCAATTCCATATATCTTTTTGACGTGAGACACAGACTTGGTGATGACTGGAGGGATTTTACTTATAATACAAAAGAATGGTTAGGATCAGACAAAAACTGGAATAATTACATCAATTCCAAGCTGTTCGGAGTTGCAGTATACCCAGATAAAGTTACTCCATACCTAGACAGAGTTGCTGCCAACACAAAGGCGCTAATAAACATCTTAAACCCTCTTGATCAGGCTTTCAAGGAGGCATGGAAACGCAGCCAGCCAACAGTTAATCTTGCAAGTGAGCAATCCAGAACCATTATTGACGGATTTGAAAAAGAGTGGCTATTTGAGCTTGAGTTGTATTTACCGACAAGAGGCGAATCTCCAGAAATTGCTGTCACACAACTAAACAAATCAATAGACGGACTCGAAACGGTAAAAATTGGTACTGATTCATGGATAGATTCCGGCTATGATGTCTACCAAATCAGTTTTTCACAAAAATCGATTGATGTCACAGAAGATATAGTAGTAAGCGCAAACGACGCATACGGAAAGTACACGTTCAGATTCACGCCATATTATTACGGGTACTGATGGGCGGAATAAAAGGTGTGTGATTATCATGACAAATATCCCAAAGTACGAAATAATTATCTACTGGAGCAAAGAGGACAACTGTTACCTTGCCGAAGTGCCCGAACTTCCCGGTTGCATGGCGGACGGCAAAACTCTGAAAGAAGTGACCGAAAACGTCGAGCGCATCATTCTGGAATGGATAGAATGCGCCATAGAAGACGGCGAAACGATCCCGGAACCTCGGGGACGCTTGATATACGCATAAAGCCGCCGCCCCGCGTCTCCGCGGCCAAGAACGTGACCGCTACGTCGTCTCATTTCAAATCGAAACGACTATATCCGCAGGGAGGCAAAATGATATGACCGAAAAATTCCGCTGTTTCGGCAACACCCCCCTGTACGCGGCCTACCACGACAACGAATGGGGCCGGCCCGTCCATGACGACGGCAGGCTGTTCGAAATGCTGACCTTGGAGGGTATGCAGGCCGGGCTTTCGTGGATAACCGTGCTCAATAAGAGGGAGGCGTTCCGGGAGGCGTTCGACGGGTTTGATTTCCGTAAGGTAGCCCTTTACGGCGGCGAAAAGATCAGGGAACTAACGGCAAACGAAAAAATAATCCGCAACCGTCTGAAAATCCTCGCGGCGGTGACGAACGCCGGCCTGTTCCTTAAAGTCGCGGAAAAGTACGGGAGCTTCGACAGGTTCATCTGGGGATACGTCGATTACGCCCCCATTGCGGGCCGGCGGGAGAAAATCCAGGACATGCCCGCGACAACCCCGGTGTCCGACAGGATCAGCAAGGACTTAAAGAAGATGGGCTTCAAATTCGTCGGCCCGACTGTGATTTATTCGTTTATGCAGGCCGTGGGTATGGTAAACGACCATTGCAAGAATTGCTGGGTGTATGAGGAAATCGACAGGTTATACCGGATGCAGAAAACATTTACCGACGACGTGACAGAGTAGGCTAGTGTTTTCGCACTCCGGTATATCTTGCTGACGTCGCGGCTGCCTCTGCTCCGGGGGTACGGTCGGGTATCCTATCGGCAGGCTGTGAAGATTTTAATCGAGATTCGTATTACGCCGCCGTTTTTCGCCGGCGTTTCATCTCCACAACTCCCCATATGGGCCCGGAAAACCCCTTCTTCCTGATGTGCGCGGCGATCTGGCCTTCGGTGAGCCGCGCGGCGATCACGCCGTTCTCGGTTATGTAAAACACGCACAGATAGTCCCAGCAGAGCCTGTTCACCGCCTCCGTCAGCGAGCCGCCCCTGTCGAGCGAGAAAAAGCGCACCGGCATGACGCCGCGGCCGGGGAGGGCCCTCCCGGCGTGAAAGAGCTTTTGGTTGTAGAGCTCCCAGACGGTCGACACCTGTTCCGCGCCTATCGTCTTGTAGAGATAGAGCCCGGCGCACAGGAGGCTGATGTTGAACGGATAGAATACGACCTGGACGAACCCGGCGGCCATGACCGCCCCGAAAAGCGCTTTGCTTAGCCCGGCCAGCCGCCTGTTAGCCCGGAGGACGCCCCAGCGGTTCCCGAGGACGATCCCGAGGAGCCTGCCGCCGTCCATCGGATAGGCAGGGAGCAGGTTGAACGCGCAGAGCGCGAGGTTCGAGTAGGCTATGAAATGCGCCGGAAAGGCGGCGGGCCCGAGTTTCCAGGTCAGGGCGAACAGCGCCAGGCTTGCCAGCGGGCCGGCCAGAAGCACGGCCGCCCGCCGGATGGGCGGCGCGCTCTCCAGGCCGCGCAGCCGCGCGGACTGCCCCAGGGGAGTGATCGTCCAGCGTTCGACCCGGATCCCGAAGGCCCTGGCCGTCAGGATGTGCGCGAGCTCGTGCAGAGTGACGGAGGCCAGCAAAACCAGCAGCCCGCCGCCGTGCCCCAAGGCCGCCAGAACGGCGCAGGCCAGGATGAACGCGGGGTGGACGCTGACCTTCGTCCTCAGTGTTTGCATCATGAGGCGTTTAAGTCCCTCAGGATGTCCTCATCGATGCGGAAGTCTGCGCCGCCGGAATCCGCCGGCGCCGCGGAGCTTACCGCGCCGGAACCCCTACTGGGAGCCGGAGAGGCCGGGCCGGCGTTCGAGGCCGGGGACGCCGCGCCCGAAACGGCGGCCGGGGAAGCCGCCGGAGGCTTCCCGCCCGAAACGGCGGCCGGGGAAGCCGCGCCGCCGCCAGAGGCCGGCGCGTTTTTGGCGGGAGCATTGGAAGCCGGCGTTTTGCCGAAGGCGGACTGTAGTTTGCCCTGAACCGTCGCGTAGGCGCTCTTCACCTGCTCCACGGAGGTCTGCCCGCCGATCGCGGCGCGCAGATTTGTCCTGACGGACTTGGTAAACGGCGTGTTTATCAGGCTCATTATCAGCAGGAGCGCCAGGGCGATCCCGCATACCACGCACTGCGCGAGTATTTTCTCGCCCCGCCCCGCCTTTTTGGGCGGCGTTGCGTACCGGTTCCGCCGGGCCCCCGGGGTATACTCCGCCGGCTTGCTCTCGGCGACTCGTCTGTAGTGCTCTCTTTCCATGAGTGTCCCTCCGTTCTGGAAACTGGAAACTGAATCCGTTTTTATCCGTAAAAATCCGCATTCCGAATCTTTGTTTTTAATCCGTCAAATCCTCTTTCCACTTATCTTCTTTCCCATTTTTCCCCTCTTTTCCCGCCTTGCCGGATTTCTTCTTTCTCTTGCCCAGAAGCGCGTTCAGATTGCTCTCTATGGCGGCGTCCAGCGACTTCATGCTCGCGGCCTTGCTTTTGCCCGGCCGGTAAGTGTCCTGGAGGATTTTATTCCTGAGCTTTTTCAGAGCGACGTTCAATTGCCACCGCCTCCAACCGATAGATCGGCATACCCAGCGCCGCGAACTTCTCCTCGTATTCCGTCGCCGGCATCGCGTCCCCTTCCGGGCGTCCGGCGGCGCGCGCGTCCAGGGATACGTCCGTTATGAGCCACCCGCCGGCGGAAAACTGGGTTATGGAAAACTCCATCAGCTGCCGGTTGTCCGTCTTAAAGAAGATGCCCCCGCCGTCCGCCAGGATCCGGCGGTAAATATCCAGAAACCTCACGTGCGTGAGCCTGCGCTTCGCCCATTTTTTCCTGTTCGGCCACGGGTCGCAGAATTGGAGGTAGATTTTGTCGACCTCGCGCTCCCCGAAAAGCTCGGGGAGGCTTTCCGCGTCGCCGATTATAAAGGCCAGGTTTTGGGCCTCTTTCCCGTTTCGCGCGGCGGCGGCCAATATCGTCCGGTCCCGCTCGAGCGCGACGAAGTTTATCTCCGGGTTCATGGCCGCCATCTTCGCGATAAACCGCCCCTTGCCGCAGCCTATCTCGAGGCGGACGGGGTTTTGGTTCCCGAAAAACTCTTTCCAGCCGCCTTTGTGCGAAAACGGTTCGCGGACCACGCGGCTGTTTGCCGCGAGTTCGGCCTCCGTCCAAGGCTTTTTTCTTGTGCGCATACGGTTCGCTCCCGCGGTGATTTTACCGATGTTATTTTATATTATTTTATATTCCGATCAACATCAGCCAATAGCCGTATTCCCCGTACCCCGGCCGCACGTCGTCGCAGCACTTGAACTGAGTGAAGCCGAGTTTCAGCGCCGTCGGCTTGAACAGCGGCTCGTAGATCCCCGGAACGCCTAGGATGCAGTGCCGGCCGTTGTCGTCGCTGACCAGGCCGAGGATCATGTGGCCGTGCCGCTTATACGCCGCCGTGGCAAAGGCGCTCTTCGCCGCGGCCCGGAAAGCCCCGGGCAGCAGCGCCTCGTCCTCCTCAAAGATCCTGATCCACTGCACGTCACGGTTTTGCTTCTTGAATGGGAATAACTGGGTATTCTTCATAAAGAGCGAGTCGATGTCCGCCAGCTCCCGGTTTTCCCCGTCGGTCATTGGGCGGTCGGCTTGCCCGTCGGCTTGCCCGTCCCGCGCCGGCTCGTAGGCTTTCGGCTCAGGATAGCCGAACGCGAGCCGCTCGAGTTCGGCCAGTTCTTTGCCGAATGCCCGCGCCATTTCCCGGAATTGCTCATGGAAATCCGCGTCGGAGCCGGCGTCCGTATCGGCGCTTCCGTCCGGCTTCCAGCCGAAAATATCCCCGTCGCGGGAAAAATCGTCCGCGCCGGCCGTCATCGGCTGCCCGGCGAAGTCAGCCGCGCATTCCGAGCGCATAGCCTCTGGCTGCCCGGCGCTTCCGTCCGGCTTCCAGCCGAAAATATCCCCGTCGCGGGAAAAATCGTCCGCGCCGGCCGTCATCGGCTGCCCGGCGAAGTCAGCCGCGAGTTCGGGCTGCTCACCCGCGGAAACGGCTCCTTCACGGGCCGTCTCAGTTCCGGACGCCTCGTAAGCAAAATCCCCGCCCGACGCCTCGGCTCCGGCAGATTCTGCCTCGGGCCCCGCTCCTTCCCGTTCCCCGATAAAAATGTATTCGTCCCGGCAGTTTCCGGGCGCGGACGCGATTATCCCCGCGCCGGCGTCCGGGCTCTGCGCGGCGGAGTCCGCACTTAAAACTTTGGGTTCCTCAGTTTCCGCGGAAAGAGGCGTCAGCACGTCCGCTTTCCCGGAAAGAGGCGTCAGTCCGTCCGCTTCTGCGGAAAGAGGCGTCAACCTGTCCATATCCCCGGAAAGAGGCGTCACCCCGTCAGCTTCCATGCCGGCGGAGCGGCTGATTCCGGCGCAAATAGGCCCGTCGGCGGGAGTTTCCCCTGTTCCGTCAGTGTTATTTGTGGCGGAGCTCGCGCTCAGAACCTCTGCTTCTTCGGCTTCCCCGGAAAGAGGCGTCAGTCCGTCCGCTTCCGCGGAAAAAGGCGTCACCCCGTCCGCTTCCATGCCGGCGGAGCGGCTGATTCCGGCGCAAATAGGCCCGTCGGCGGGAGTTTCCCCTACCCCATCCGGACTCTGCGTGGCGGAACTCGCGTTCGAAGCCTCAGCTTCCTCCGATTCCGTGATAAGAGGCGTCAGCCCGTCCGCTTCCCCGGAAAGAGGTGTCAACCCGTCCGCTTCCATGCCGGCGGAGCGGCTGATTCCGGCACAAATAGGCCCGTCGGCGGGAGTTTCCCCTACCCCATCCGGGCTCTGCGTGGCGGAACTCGCGTTCGAAGCCTCAGCTTCATCCGCCTCTCCAGAAAGAGGCGTCACCCCGTCAGCCTCCATGCCGGCGGAGCGGCTGGTCTCGGCGCAAATAGGCCCGTCGGCGGGAGTTTCCCCTACCCCATCCGGGCTCTGCGCGGCGGAACTCGCGTTCGAAGCCTCAGCTTCATTCGCTTCCGCGAAAAGAGGCGTCAGCCCGTCCGCCTCCCCAGAAAGAGGCGTCAGCCCGTCAGCCTCCATGCCGGCGGAGCGGCTGATTCCGGCGCAAAAAAGCCCTTCGGCGGGAGTTTCCCCAGTTCCGTCAGTGCTATTTGTGGCGGAGCTCGCGCTCAAAGCCTCTGATTCCTCCGCTTCCGCGGAAAGAGGCATCAGTCCGTCCGCTTCCCCGGAAAGAGGCGTCAGCCCATCCGCATCTGCGGAAAGAGGCGTCACCCCGTCCATTCCCGCGCCGGCGGAGCGGCTGGTTTCGGCGCAAATAAGCCCGTCGGCGGGAGTTTCCGCCGCGCCGCCCGGGGATCCGGTTTCGGGCGCGGTTACCGCGGGACGCTCCGGCTGCTCCGGCTTTAAGACGGCCCCGGTCGCCACGATGGCACTCGCGGCCTTCGCCGCCGTCTGCCAGATGACCTTGTCCTTCCAGACCACCGGATCGCCGACAAATCCGGCGAGCGGAGTGTTGATCCCGGACGCGGACCGGGAGGTCACGGCGACCACCTTGAGCGTGTCGAGGCTGTGCCCCCAGAAGCCGTCGCCGCCGAATTCCAGCCTGAATTCGCTTTTTCCCCTGGCGTCCACGGCAAGGAAACCCGCAGACACGCCTATATAGCCGTCGCGGCCGCCCGGCGCGAAAACCAGGCAGACCTTATAGAGAGCCTCGGGCGACAGATCCTGCGCCCAGAGGCTGATTTTCCCCGTTCCGCTCCTGACCTCCGCCAGACAGCGCCCCGACGGCTGCCGCCCTCCGAAATCATAGCCGCCGCTGTCGCGCGTCAGCGCCACAAATAGCCGCTGGTACTGATTCATGGTCAGATACCTCCTTCCAGTTGTAATAATATATTCATGCGGAAGGGAAATGAGAACATGTCAGAACCTGCGGCCTGAGGCAACCTCTGCATACCTTCACGGCGTTAATAAAAATATGGTTGAATTTCAAGATTCTTCGCTGCGCTCAGAATGACAAAAGCCCGATCTTTCCGGTCATGTCAAAAATGATCGGTTATAAGCACGTTCTTCCCGCAAAAAACCTTTTCCAGCGTCCGGGCGTTGCCGTTCACGCTAACGTCGCTTTTGCGCGAGGTCTGTTCGAACCCGTACACGCCGAGTATCATCTGGACCAGCGCGCGCTCCGGCACTTCAACGTCCGCGCCGAGAGCCTTTTCCGATACCTTCACAGCGCACTCGCCGCCGCCGTACTCGACCTCGTAGACGCCGCTGTTCCATCCGGCAAAGTCGTCCAGGACCCTGACGCTGAACCTTCCCTCCCCGCCGGGCTTGCGCATCAGCTCCAGCGCGCGCCTCACGTTCACGACGCGGCTCATGCCGAGCCAGTCGTACGCGACGCCGGCGTACGCCTCGTTCCAGTAAAGCTCCGGGACCAGCTCCGGGCTGGCCGTCAAAACCAGCTTTTCCGCGGCGCCGTCAAACATGCCCAAAAACTGCAAAATGCCCAGCATACTCTCCTGATCCGTCCACACCAGGTCGGAGATACGCAGCTCGCCTCCGTCTTTTCTGAATCTGGCCCAGGACTTTACGGCGCCAGAGGCGTCGGTCCAGTAGTACACGCGGTGCGTCCCGAAAAGCGGGACGTCGAGCACCTTGTCCCAACCCTCCTGCTCCCAGCCCGTTTCCGCGCGGGAAAGCATGAGATTGTGCCTCGACGCGAACGCCTCGTAGACTTCGATCAGCCTGCCGCGCGCGGGGTCGTCCGCGGCGAAGGCGTGCGCCGCGCCGGTTTGCCTGAATCCGCGCGCCGGGGCGACGGGCAGCGTATACCTCTTCGCCGCCCCGCAGTGTTCGTAGCCGAACTTTCTGTAGTATTCGAAAGAAAACGGATACAAATGGGAAAACACGGCGCCGCTTTCGTAAGCGTCCTCCAGAACCTTCGCGAAAATCCGCCGGATGTTGCCGCGGCGTCTGTATTCGGGCGCAGAGGCGACGCCGGCGATCCCGCGCATGGGGACTACATGCCCGTCGAACCACATGCTGTAGGGATAGACCTTCATTCCGGCCAGAACCCGCCCGTTTTGGTCCACCGCGCCGTATGTCACGTCGCCGCTGAGCTTGCCGCTTCCGATTTTCTCGCGGGTTTTGGCTTCGTCGGGGATGAATTGAAACACGAAGCTCTGGAGGCTGACCAATTGAAGGATCTCGTCCGGCGTCAGCTTCCGGCAGTCTGTCCCCTGAACGTTTGACATGGAATTCTCCTTTTTTATATGTTTAATTGGAATATAAATCCAATTCTCTGACTATAATATAGCAGATATTTCCAGAAGAGGAGATGAACTCATGCCCGCAGGCATACAGACAGGCCCTGCCCGTCACGTGAGGCGCAAGAGCAAAAG
>WQUN01000060.1 GCA_009782085.1 Bacillota bacterium | reverse complement strand
GCAGTTTTCGGCGTTGGCCATGCTAAAGCCGCAGCCCAGCAGGTCCACGCCCTCCATGACGATGTTCTTGCGGCCGGACATATCCATGCCCGTCGCCCGCGCCTTGTAGTAAACGTCCAGGCTGTTCGGGTCCTGGCCGGTGGGCAGCTGGAGCCAGAGCGTCCCGCCGCCTCCGTCGTACCACCATTCGTTTTCCGCGTCCAGTGCGGCGAAGGCGTTCTGGAGATAGTATTCGTAATAGCCCGCGCTGTAGCCTTTGGGCCCGAGCTCGTAGAAGTTGAGGTTCGTCAGGGTCAGCCAGCAGCCGGCGGACGGGCCGTTGTAGTTGCTGCCGGGGTCCTTCGGGCTGACGGCCACGGAGGGCGTGGAGGCGGTGACCTCCGCGCCGGAGACCTGCCAGTGGCGGTTGTCGAAGCCGATCACGGACGCGCCCTTCCAGGTGTCCGCGGGCTGGTTGATCTCTTCCGGCTTGCCCAGGATCTTGCCGTAGCCGTAGCCGCCGGGGGCGGGGCAGGCGTGGCCGCCGTAGCTGCCGCCGATCTCGTCGAGCGTCCTGGTGTAGGAAACGCCGTCCACCAGATATTCAAGAGACAGGCCGCTGAACCAGTACGACAGCCAGTTCGGCTCGTAGTACGGGTTCTTGCCGGGGGTCACGTTCGGATACCTGGCTGACAGGACTTCCCGGAAGCCGCTGCCGTAGTCCACAAAGACCTGGTTGCGGTAGTTGCCCATCGGCAGGTCGGCGGAGACCTTCCAGAGGTTGTTGCTTCCCGCCGGGTCGTACTGTACGCCCGCCGGGTTGCCGCCGTCCACTTTCGTCCACCCGTTTTGCACTTTATCCGCGCCGGAGACGGTCACTTTCTCGCCGTCGGCGGCCTTGTACGTGATCGGGTTGCTTGGCGTGCCGTTGTATTTTGGCCTCACCGACTCCTGATACACGCCCTCGCGTATGACGACCGTCTCGCCGGGCAGAAGCACGTCGGCGGCCTTCTGGATCGTCAGAAACGGCTCCGCTTCCGTGCCGGGGTTGCTGTCGCTGCCGTTTGTGGCCACATAATATATATTGTCGCCGACCTCGTCCGTGTCGGCCGGGTCTTTCGGCGGAGCGGCGGTCTGCGTGTTCGGCGCCCTGTTGTAGAGGGCCGCCTGGGCCGCGTCGTCAAGAGCCGCCGTGAAAACCGAGAGCTCGTCGATGACGCCGGTGTATCCCCAGCCCTGATAACCGTTTCCGCCGAACCAATGGTCCTGCTGGAGATTGGCCGGGAAAGTGCTCACATAAGTTTTGGAGCCCACCGGCGCGCCGTCCACGTAAAGGGTGACGGTTTTCCCGGTTTCGCTGAACGAGAAGGCCAGATAGTGCCAGCCGCCGTCGGCCAGGTTTTTGCCCGCGGGAACGGAGAGGTTGCTGTCCCAGTCGGAGCCGTCCGAGCCGAACGAGAGGAAGTTGATCGTGGTGTCGGCATAGCCGTTGCCGGCCGTGCCCCAGGTGATATTCCAAAGTATCTCCCCGTTGAAGACCCTCCAGCTGACGCCGTCGACGCCGCCGTACTGCGAGGCCATCAAGGAGCTGACCTGCCCGTCGGCGGGCTTCGGCTTGACCCAGACGCCTACGGACAGTTCGCTCAGGTTCGCGTAGTCCGGGCCGTAGTCGATCAGGAAGCCGTTGGCCCCGCGGTCGTCGCCCATGATCGCGGGGGTGCCGCCGCGGCCGTCCTCATTCCAGTTGTAATTTTTGAGCGTGGCGGTAAGTCCGCCCGAAAGAGCGCCCGAAGACGCGCCGTAGCCCTCGTTGAACGGGAAAAGGATCTCCTTGGGGGCCTGTTTCGCGCCCCTCTCGTAGAGGGCTTCCTGGGCCGCGCCGTCAAGGCAGGAGGGGATGACCGAAAAGCTGTCCAGAAGGCCGAGGTATGCCCTGCCCTGGTAGCCGTTCCCGCCGAACCATTTGTACGCCTGAAGATTTATCGGGAGCGCGCTCGTGTAGGTCTTGGAGCCTATCTCCTGCCCGTCCGCGTAGAGGGCGGCTGTCCCGGCGGTTTCGCTGTACGAGAAGGCCAGGTAGTGCCAGTTCCCGTCGGCCAGGTTTTTGCCGGCGGGGGCCGAAAGGCTGCCGTCCCAGTCGGAGCCGTCCGAGCCGTAGACCAGGAAGTTGACCGCGGCGTCTGCATAGCCGTTCGCGCTCGTGCCATAGTCGATGTTCCACCATATCTCCCCGGCGTTGAGCCCCCAGCTTCCGGTAGCGCCTCCGTACGGAGGCGCCATCAAAGAGCCGCTGCCGCCGTCCGAGGCGGAGGGCTTGATCCACACGCCGATGGACAGGTCGCTGAGGTTCGAGAAATCGTCGCCATAATCCACGGTGAACCCGTTTTTACCGGCGTTGTCGTTCATGATCGCCGGCGTGCCGTTCATTCCGCCGGCGGCGTCCCACGCGTAGTTGCCGAGCGTGGCGGTCAGGCCGCCGGAGGCCGAGGCGGAGGTCAGGCCGGAACCCTCGTCGAACGGGAAGTAGACCTCGCCGGCGAACGGATCGGAAGGCGTTTCCTGCGAGACGGAGGCGTATTCCGCCGCGATCTCGCCGCCTGTCAAAGCCGCGTTATAGATTTTAAGCTCGTCGATGGAGCCTTTGAAACGGGCGTCCGCGACCACGCCCCACGCGTAATACGCGCCTATGTAGCCCGTCACGATCTTTGCGTCGAAGGCCTGATCGTACGTATAGGAGCCCACGTTCACGCCGTTGAAGTAGAACGTCACGGTCATGGTAGACTTGTCGTACGTCGCCGCGACGTAGTTCCAGACGTTGAAATCGTACGAGCCGATCGGCCCCGAGGAGGCGGAGCCGTACCAGTCGGGCGCGAGGCCGCGCGCGGAGAAGCCGATCGTGCTCTTTCCCACGTCCGCGTTCCAGATGATCGACAGGCCGATGTTGCCCGTTAAAGAGGCGACATCGGTGCCGAGGATCACCATGTCGTTCCGGGCGCTGTTCGCGGCGGCCATGGCGTCGGCTTCCGAGACCTTGATCCACGCGCCGACGGTGAGCGTTGCGAAGCTGCCCAGGACATTGTTGTTGTCGGCGATAGCCGCGCAGCCCCCGCCAAAGCCCGTGCCGCCGAATTTGAGCGCGGAGCCGGACAGGCCCGCGCTCCAGGAGTAGCCGCCGGAAGCGTCGGCCTTTATGCCGTTGACCGAATCCGCCGCCGCGCTTCCGCTTCCCTCGTCAAAGCTCCAGTGCGCGACCAGGCTGTCCGCGGGGTCTCCGGCGGCCATCGCGTGTACCGGAACAAAGACCGCCGCCATGGTCAGCGCCAGCAGGCAGGCCGTCAAGCGGGACGCCGTTTTGCGTTTTTTCTTCATATGATACCTCCTTTAGTATATAGATTACCACCAGAAGTTTATCACGCAATTTACAGCCGATAAACATTATAATCTTGTGATTTGCTTGTATTTTTTTTGATATATCCTGACGGAAAAAAGAAGGCTTTGTTCTTTTTCGAATTCATTGTGGTTTTTTAACCATGATAATTCATATGCAAATTTGACCTGGCAATCATTATTCTTATATGGTAGACTGGAACCATGGATATGAGCCAAGCGAAAAAGGAGCAGTGATATGCAAAGAGCGAAGCGCGATCAGATATATAAGGCGGAAATATTTGACAGGTATCAGTATTACGGTGTGCGGGCCCCCGGCAAAGAGCCGATAGAACGGTTCCGCATCGATCTCGCCGGGCGGGTCGACGAGGAGACGCTCAAGCGGGCGGTCACGCTCTCCATGAAGACGCTTCCGCTGATCGGGTGCTGCTATGAGGACCGTCCGTTCAGGCCGAGATGGGTCGAAAAAGGCTTTACCGGAGAGGACACGGTGCGCGTATTCGAAACCGAAGGGGACCTGGAAAGCGAAGTCAGGAAGCGTTTATTCGCCCCGATACATACGTCATCCGAGCCGCAGCTTAAAATCAACATAGTCAGGCGGGGCGGAGAGGATACTCTCTGCGTCCTCATGCCCCATATGGTCGCCGACGGCGGCGGGTTCAAACAATATCTGGTTTTATTGAGCCGGCTCTATACAAAGCTGAAAAACGGCGAAACGCCGCCGGAGCAGAGTTTTGAGCGGCGGGACGCCGGGCCGCTGTTCGCCGGGCTGAAACTGAGGGAAAGGCTGCGGCTCATGCTTTCCAAGTACGTTCCCTACGGCCTTTCCGATAACCTCGCCCCGGAGGCGCGGAGCGCCGGCGACGGCGGGGAGGCCGAGAGCTATACGGACAGGGGGATATTGCCCCTGGAGAGCATCGCGGCGCTCAGAACTTTGGCCAAGGCCAACGGCGGAACGGTGAACGACGGCCTGATGGCGCTGGTCGCGCGGGCCTACGGCAGGAACTGCGGCGCAAAAACCATGCTCCTCGCCTCGCTGGTGGACTTGCGGAGATATATCCCCAAGGGTATGAAATACGGCATTACCAATTACACGGGAGGCTGCGTCTGCAGCGTCAGCATCGGGCCGGACGATTCGCCGGCCGACACTGTCAGGCAGATTTCGGGGCAGATGGCGGCGTTCAAGTCCGGGAACGACCTTCTGAAATCCGCTCTCGAATGGGATTTCGCCGTGCGTTTTGTCCCGAATTTTTTGCTGAAGCGCATACAACGCAAGATAACAAAGCCGCCGTTTCTCTCCGTTAGCAACCACGGCGTTATCGAAACCGGTTCGATAAATTTCGGCGATCTGCCGGTCAAGGACCTGTATTTTACAACCATGATATCGAAATTGCCTTATTTTGTGTTTATTATTACCACCTACGGGGACCGCTGCACGGTCACGTGCAATATGTACGGCTCGAAGGCCGACCGGGAGCTTGTCCTGCGGATGCTGGAGGATATGCGCGAGGAAGCGGCGGAGATTGCGTGATATGTGTTTATACAAATGACGGGGTGATAGCGTGGGCGCGAAATATAAAGCCGAATCGTTTGACCTGTGGCAATTTCTCTGCGGGAAATGCCATGTTTACGAGCCGTTTATCCGCTGCCGGATCGATCTGGCCGGGCATATCGACGTCGGGACGCTCAAGCGGGCCGTCACGCTCTCCAAAAAAACGCTCCCGATGATCGGCTGCTGTTTTCAGGACCGGACGCTCCGGCCGGTATGGGTCGACAAAAATTTCACCGGAGACGACATAGTCCGGGCCGCCGAGGTGGGAGACGACGCGGAAAGCCGGATCCTGGAACATCTGTTCTCCGTGATAGACGTCGCGAAGGAACCGCCGCTCAGGATAACCGTTGTCACCGGGGCCGGCGGAGACACCCTCTGCGCCCTTGTCAGCCACATACTCTGCGACACCGCGGGTCTTAAGCAGTATCTGTACCTTTTGAGCGGGCTCTACACAAAGCTGAAAAGAGGGGAGCGGCTGCCGGAACAAACTTTCGAAGTCCGCGGCACCGGGCCGCTGTTCGCCGGCATTGGAATAAAGGAGAAAGTGTCGATCCTGCGCTCCGAATTTGTCCCGCCCGCCGCCTTCGGAAGCCAGGCCCAGCCCGGGATCAGCTTTGGCGGCGAGGGGTTCGGAACATATCTGGAGAAGCGGGTGCTGCCGATCGGCGCGCTGAAAACCTTTGTAAAAAAGAACGGGGCGACGGTAAACGACGGTCTGATGGCGCTGTATGCGAGGGCGTTCTGTAAAAATACCGGCGCGAATGATATGTTCCTTCCGTCTACGGTTGATTTGCGAAAATTCATCCCCAAGGGCGTGAAATACGGCATATCCAATTATTCGGGCGACTGCATGTGCCGCGTGTCCGTCGGGCCGGGCGATCCGTTCGAAAAAACCGTCAGGCAGTTTTCCGAGCAGATGGCGGTGTACAAAACGGGGAAAAGGATGCTTAAAAACGTGCTCAGATGGGAAAGGGCGGTCCGTTTGATCCCATACCCCATGATGTGGCGCATTTTTGCCGACAGAGTCATGAGACAGGCGATTATTACATACACCAACCTGGGGGTCATCGAATCGGAGGAGCTTAAGTTTGAGGGCGCGCAAGTCACATCGGCCTACCTGACCGCCTCGATAAAGGCGCGGCCGTATCTGCTCGTGAACGCGTCCACCTTTCGGGACTGCTGCACCCTGAGCAGCAGCATATACGGCTCCGAAGCCGACCGGGAGTTTGTCGTCCGGCTGCTGGAGGACATGCGCGACGAGGCGGCGGGGCTGGCGTGAATCATGCCGAAAGTGCGAAAATATTAACCTGTCACGTTGTCGGGGCATAAGTTTTCAGCACCCGGTATATTCTTCCGCCATCCTGTAACCGACCCCGATCTCCGTCAGGATATACCTCGGCTCGGCCGGGTTCGCCTCTATCTTCCTTCGTATGTTGGCCATGTTGACGCGCAGAGCCTGGCTTTCGTTCGCGTAGGGCCCCCATATCTCCCTTATGATAAAATCGTGCGTCAGGACTTTGCCCGCGTGCCGGGAGAGCAGCACGAGCAGCCTGTACTCTATCGGCGTGAAATGGACTTCCCTTCCGGAAAGGCTGACGACCCTTTTTTCCAGGTCGATCCTGAGGTCTCCGACGGCGAACGCGCCCGGCGCCTCTTTCGCGCCGGTCGCCTGGCTGTGCCGGAGGGCCGTGCGTATCCTGGCGAGGAGCTCGCTGGTCCCGAACGGCTTGGTTATGTAGTCGTCCGCGCCCAAATCCAGCGCTTCCACCTTTTCCCGCTCGTGGCCCCTGGCGGACACGACGATGACGGGTTTGTCCGTCCACAAGCGAAGCGCCTTCAGCGCCTCGATCCCGTCCATATCGGGCAGCCCGAGGTCGAGCAGCAACAGGTCGGGCATGTACGAGGCGGCCATTGCGAGCGCTTCTTTCCCGGATTCCGCCTTGACGGAACGATAGCCGTTCGAGGCCAGCATGGAGGCCATGAAGTGGCTGATGGTGCCCTCGTCCTCGACGATCAGAATAAGCGGTTTATTCATTGGCGCGGCCTCCTTCCCAATGTCAGCAGCCTTTATTTATCGGACGGCGCGGCAGTAACCGGCAGCGAAAAGCCAAACGTCGCGCCGCCGTTTTTGTTGTTTTCTGCGGAGATTTCGCCGCTGTGGGCGTCTATGATGGATTTGCATATCGAAAGCCCGATGCCGAACCCCCGCGACGAGTCCGGGCCGTTTTTCCTTCCGGCGAGGCCGTCGAAAAGGTGGGGCAGGTCCTCTGCCGGGATTCCGCTTCCGTAATCCTCGACCTCGAACCGGACGCTTTCGCTTTTTTTCAGGGCGCGGACGGTTATCGGCGCGTTGTTTTTGTTGTGCTTGACGGCGTTTTCCATCAGGTTTATCAGGACCTGCTCGATGAGTATGCCGTCCATCGGGAGGATGATGACCTCGTCCGGCACGCGCACCTGTATGTTCGCGTCCGGGAACCTTTGGCGTATGCGGCTGACGGCCTCGGAGATGATCTCCTCCGCGGCCTCGGAGGTCTTGGAAAGGCTCGCGCCGCCGTCGCTTATCCGCGTCACGGAGAGGAGGTTCTCCACCATCCGTATCAGCCAGCCGGAGTCGTCCTTGATGTTGTTGAGCAGCTTCCGCTTTTCCTCCGCCGGGAGCGCGCCCGCGTTTTCCAGGATCGCGGAGCTCGCGCCCAAAATGCCCGTCAGCGGCGTACGCAGGTCGTGCGATATGGCGCGCAGGAGGTTGCCGCGCATCTTCTCCTTTTCTGAGGCCACCATGGCCTTGCGCTGGGCGTCGGATAAGACCTGGCGCTCCAAAGCCATCGCCGCCTGGGCGACGATGAGCTGCAAAAAGAACTTGCTGTTGGTGCTGAGCTTCCCATGTTCGCAGGACAGCCCTATGACGCCGAGGCTCTTGCCCTGGGAGACCACCGGCATATAGAACGCCCCCGCCCCCATCAGCGTGTCCGTCCCGGCGCCGGCCTGCTTCTGGTTCAGGAAGCACCAGCCCGCGACGGCTTTTTCGTCGTCTTTGAAAAGGAAGTCCGCCTTCTCGCCTTCCACAGCCAGAAGCGTCCCCCGGCTCTGGCCGGCGGGGTCGGTGTAGAATATGACGGAGCGCTGGAATATCTTCACGACATACTCGTTGATGAGGTCGATGATGTTCTGCTCTCCCCTCGTGGCCAGCAGCTTCCGGTTGATCTCGTAGAGCCGCTCCGTGCGCTGTTCCCGCCTGACGGCGAGCTTCGCCTGGGTTTTAACCCGCGTGGTCAGAGTGCTGGTTATTATGGCGGCCAGGAACATTATCAGAAACGTGACGGGATAGCCCGGAGTGTACGCGCTGAAGGAGTAATACGGGTCTATGAAAAAGTAGTTGAACGCCAGGACGCTTATCACGGACGACAGGATGCCGTAGAGATGCCCCGTGGTGATGCGGGAAATGACCAGCACGGCCAGAATGTAGACCATTATGTAGTTCTGGTCGCCGATGTTGAAATATTTCAGCAAAAAGGAAAAGCCGGTCGCCAGCACGAGCATGGCCAGCGACTTGAACGTGTCGGCCGTGGAAAAGCCGAGTTTGACGCGCCGCCCGCCGTTTTCCCTGCGGGAGTTTTTGGCCTGGCTGTCCGGCAGTATATGGATCTCGATGTTCGGGAGAAGGGCTATCAGGCGGTCCTCGAAATAGGGTTTGAGCCACCTCTTTGTCCGGCTTTTCCCGACTACGATGTTGGTGATGCCGGAGAGCTTGGCGTACTCCGCGATGGCCGCGGCGACGTCAAGGCCGGAGAGCGTCACGATCTCCGCGCCGAGCCGCTCGGCCAGCTGTATGTTGGAGTGCTTCCACTTCTTCTGTTCCTCGCTCAGGTCGTCCTGGTCTATGTCCTCGACGTACACGGCGGCCCAGGGGACATAAAAAGCCTCAGCCATCCTGGCGGCCCAGCGTATCAGCTTGGCCGAGGTCGGGGAAGAACTGACGCAGACCAGAAGCTGTGACATGGAGCTCTTTTCGGAAGCCTGCCGGCCGCTCTGGTTGTCGTGGCTGATCCTGTCCGCAGCCTTGCGCATGGCGATTTCCCGCAGGAGCCTGAGGTTTTCCTTCGTGAAGAAGTTGTTCATCGCGGCGGCGGCGCGGTCGGGCCGGTAGACCTTGCCCTCCCCGAAGCGCCGCAGGAGTTCGTCCGGCTCGACGTCGATGGTCTTTATCTTGTCGGCGTGGTCGAAGATGTAGTCGGGGACGGTCTCGTTCACGGCGATCTTCGTAATGTCGCCGACGATGTTGTTCAGGCTTTCGATGTGCTGGACGTTTATCGTCGTATAGACGTCGATCCCCGCGGCGAGAAGCTCCTCCACGTCCTGATAGCGCTTCTTGTTGCGCGAGCCGGCGGCGTTCGTGTGAGCGAGCTCGTCCACGAGGATGATCGCGGGCTTTTTCCGCAAGGCGGCGTCCAGGTCGAATTCCTTAAGCTGGATATTTTTGTAGGTGATTATTTTAGGCGGCAAAACCGGGATGCCGTCCAGTAGGTGCAGCGTTTCGGGGCGGACATGCGGCTCGATATAGCCGGCGAGGACGTCCGCGCCGTTCTTGCGCAGTTCCTGGGCCTCGTCGAGCATGGCGTAGGTTTTCCCGACGCCCGCGGCGTAGCCGAAGAATATCTTGAGCTTGCCCCTGGCGCTGTCGGTTTCGCTCTTTTTAAGCTCGTTCAGCAGCTCGTTCGGGTCGGGACGGCGGTCGTCCTGCATATAATTCACCTGCTTTCATATCAGCCCGTCCAGCGCCAGATTGACCATCAGGACGTTGACTCCCGGCTCGCCGATGAAACCCAGGAACCGCCCCTTGGTGTATTTGCGGATGACGGCGAGCACCTCGCCCTCCGCCATGCCTCTGGCCTTCGCTATGCGCGCCGCCTGGTACTCCGCCGCTTTCGGCGAGATATACGGGTCGGCGCCGCTGCCGGAGGCCGTCACCAGGTCGGCGGGAATGTCAGCCGTGTTTTCGGGGTCGAGTTCGCGCCACCATGCGGTCCTCTGCGCGACGAGCCGTGCCTGCTCGCCCGAAACCGGCGACAGGTTCGACACAGTCATCGGCCGCCCGATCAAATACCGCGGCTCCGTAAACTCCTGCGCCAGCAGCGCGGAACCGTACTCCCTCTTCGAGCCGTCCTTCAAAGTCACCGTGATCACGCTCCCGTCCGCCTTGTGCCGGAACGCCAGCCGCGCGATCCCGGTCAAGACGCCGGTGTAGGCGACTCCGCATACAACCGTGAACGCTAGAAAAAATAAAACCGCCGGACGGAGCTGTTTCAATAAGCTCTTCATATCATTTAACCCCGCACAATGTCAAGATCAAATCTATCGCCTTTATGGCGATAAACGGCGATACGAGCCCGCCGAGGCCGTAGACCGTCAGGTTCCTGGACAGCATCTTTCCCGCCGGGAGCTCCCTGTATTTCACGCCGCGAAGCGCCAGGGGGATCAAGGCGACGATGATCAGCGCGTTATAGATTATCGCCGAGAGTATGGCGGACTTCGCGCTGCCGAGGCGCATGAAGTTGAGCGCGGCAAGCTGAGGGAAGATGCCGAAAAAAAGCACGGGTATAATGGCGAAATATTTCGCCACGTCGTTCGTGACGCTGAACGTCGTCAGCGCGCCCCTGGTCATCAAAAGCTGCTTGCCGATGCGCACTATGTCGATCAGCTTCGTCGGGCTGGAGTCGAGATCGACCATGTTCCCGGCTTCCTTGGCCGCCTGGGTGCCGGAGTTCATCGCGACGGCGACGTCGGCCTGGGCCAGGGCCGGGGCGTCGTTCGTCCCGTCGCCCGTCATGGCGACCAGGTGACCCTTGGCCTGGTAGTCGCGAATCAAGGTCAGCTTGCCCTCCGGCGTGGCCTCCGCCAGAAAGTCGTCCACGCCCGCTTCGGCGGCTATCGCGGCGGCGGTCATGGGGTTGTCGCCGGTTATCATGACCGTCCTGATCCCCATCTTGCGCAGGTCCTCGAACCGCTCTTTCACGCCGTTTTTGACGATGTCTTTCAGGTATATGACGCCCAGGACCCTGTCGTTTTTCTCGACCACCAGCGGAGTGCCGCCGAGGCCCGCGACGCGTCTGACCGCCGCGTCGCATTCGTCGGGGTATAAGCCGCCCTTTTGGAGCACGTAGTTTTTGACCGCGTCCGCGGCTCCCTTGCGTATCTCGTTGACCCTTTGCTCTCCGTCGTGGACGGAGGTGTAGTCGATCCCGCTCATGCGGGTCTTGGCCGTGAATTCGATAAATCTGGCGTTCAGGTTTTCCATGTCCCTGCCGCGGATGCCGAAGCGCTGCTTGGCCAGCACGGCGATGCTGCGTCCCTCCGCCGTCTCGTCGGCGATGGACGAGAGCTGGGCCGCGTCGGCCAGGTCTTCCTCTGACACGCCGGTCACGGGGATAAACTCGCTGGCCTGGCGGTTGCCCAGCGTGATGGTGCCGGTCTTGTCGAGTAGAAGCACGTCCACGTCGCCGGCGGCCTCGATAGCCCGGCCGCTCATGGCCAGCACGTTGGCCCGGTTGAGGCGGCTCATCCCCGCTATGCCGATGCTGGAGAGCAATGCGCCGATGGTGGTCGGCGCGAGGCAGACCAGAAGCGCGACTATGTTCGTAACCGATATCGCGGCGCCGCTGCCCGCCAGCCGGCTAGAGAACGCCGTGAACGGGAGCAAGGTGGCCGTGACTACCAAAAAGATGATCGTCAGCGTGACCAGCAGTATCTGCAAGGCGATCTCGTTGGGCGTCTTTTTTCTCGAAGCCCCTTCCACCATCGCGATCATCTTGTCCAGAAAGCTCTCCCCGGCCTCCGCGGTGATCCTGATTATCAGCCAGTCCGACACGAGCACCGTGCCGCCGGTGACGGCGCTCCTGTCGCCGCCCGACTCCCGGATGACCGGGGCCGATTCGCCGGTTATCGCGCTCTCGTCCACGGAGGCCGCGCCCTCGACGACCTCGCCGTCCATCGGTATCTGTTCCCCTGCCGCGACATAGACCAGGTCGTCCTTTTTCAGCGCGCTGGAGAGCACTTCGGTATAATTTCCGGCGTCCGCCGCCGACTTGAGCTTTTTCGCCTTGACGTCCTTGCGCGCGCCCCGGAGGCTGTTCGCCTGGGCGCGCCCGCGGCTTTCGGCTATGGCCTCCGCGAAGTTGGCGAAGAGCGCCGTGAACCAGAGGATCAGCGCGATGACGAGCGTATAGGCCGGGCTCTCGTCCTTTATCCCGGCCAAAGAGCAGATATACATCGCGGTCGTGAGTATCGCGCCGATGTAGACGACCAGCATGACCGGGTTTTTGACCTGGGCTTTCGGAGAAAGCTTGGCGAAGGACTGTTTCAGGGCGTCGTTTATCTGGGTATTCTTTTGGCTGGTTTTGGCTTTTTTCATCTCATCCATCTCATCCATTTAATACAAAATTAATGCGTCAAAAAGTCCGCGATCGGCCCGAGCGCCAGCGACGGCAGGAAGCTCAGCGCGCCGATTATCAGTATGACCCCGAGCAGTAGACCGACGAACGTGGCGTTGCTGGTCGAAAGCGTGCCCTCGCCGGCGGCGACCGTTTTTTTTCTCGCCAGGTTCCCGGCCAGGAAGATCGTCGCCAGAATCGGGATAAAGCGGACCAGAAGCATGACGACCCCGCCGGTGATATTCGTGAACGCCGTGTTTGCGTCAAACCCTGCGAAGGCGCTCCCGTTGTTGTTCGCCATGGAGGTGAAGGCGTACAGGATCTCCGAAAACCCGTGCGCGCCGGTGTTGTTCAGCCAGTTTTGCGCGCCGGGCATCAGCGCGGCGGCCGCCGCGCCGATCAGAGTCAGAAGCGGCGGGGCCAGGATCAGCAGGCAGACCATCTTCATGTCGAAGGGCTCTATCTTCTTGCCCAGATATTCCGGCGTGCGCCCGACCATCAGCCCGGCGATGAACACAGTCAGCATGACGAAGGCGATCATTCCGTAAAGGCCGCTCCCGACGCCGCCGAAGACTATCTCGCCCAGCTGCATCAGAAACATCATCACCATGCCGCCGAGAGGGGTGAAGCTGTCCGGTGTGGCGTTGACCGCGCCGTTGGAGGCGGCCGTCGTCGAAGCGCCCCAAAGCGAAGAGGCCCCGACGCCGTTCATGACCTCTTTGCCCTCCATGTTCCCGAAAGCGGCGACGCTGCCGAAATGCGGCGCGAGAAACCGCTCGCTCACGGTTATCACGATAAGCGACGCGATAAACAGTATCAGCATGACCGCGTAGACGGAGCGGCCCTGGCGGCCGTCCTTCACGGCCTTCCCAAAGGTCACGCAGAGGGCGGCCGGGATTATAAGAAGGCTGAGCGTTTCGATGAAATTGGAGAACGGCGTGGGATTTTCCAGCGGAAAAGCCGAGTTGGCCCCGAAGAAACCGCCGCCGTTGGTCCCTAGCTGTTTTATGGCGATCTGGCTCGCGGCGGGGCCGAGAGGGACTGTCAGCCGCGCCCCGTCCTGCAGGGACGCGGCGGCGTGATAGGGGGAGAGCGTCTGCACGACGCCCTGGGAAATCAGGAGCACGGACGATACGATCGACAGCGGGATCAGCACGTAAAGCGTCACCCTCGTCAGATCGGCCCAAAAGCTGCCGACCGTTTCCGCCTGTTTCATTGCGAACCCTCTTATCAGTACGAACAGCACGGCTATGCCAGTGGCGGCGGAGACGAAGTTCTGCACGGTCAGGCCGAGGGCCTGGGTCAGGTAGGTCATCGTCGATTCGCCCGCGTAGGCCTGCCAGTTGGTGTTCGACACGAAGCTCGCGGCCGTGTTGAAGGCGAGGTGCCAGCTCACGCTCTTCAGGCCCTCGGGGTTCAGCGGAAGAAAGCCCTGCAAAAGCTGGAGCAAAAACAAAAACAGGAATCCGGCGGCGCTGAACGCGACGACGGACAGTGCGTATTTCCTGGGACGCATCTCCTCGCCGGGCCTGACGCTGCAGACCCTGTAGACCGCTTTCTCGACCGGCGCGAGGACGCGCGACAAAAATACCCTCCGGCCGTCCATGACTTTGTATATGTAAAGACCGAGCGGAACCGAAAGAGCTGCCAAAACAGCTATGAAAAACGCGTCTTGCAGGATGATAAAACTCACAGCCTGTCACCTCGGAACAGAATGTAGAACAGATAGATCAGAAGAGCCAGCCCGACAACCCCGGCTATGAGCAATATTATACTCAATAATATCAACTCCCAAACGCATATGATAGCACGGATATTATTAAGACGGCGTTTGGATTTTATACGGGACGTTAAGATTTTGTGAAGAAAAATTGACCGCAGAGCCGTAAAGAAAAACCGCCCTATGCTCGCGTGGCACAGGGCGGTTCTATTATTAGATGGAATATATCACGCCTCCGCCAGCTCGAACCAGAAGACCACCCCGTTCTCGCGGTTGTACGCCCCGCACTCGCCGCCGTGCGCCCGGATGATCGTCCTGACGATGTAAAGCCCCAGGCCGTGCCCGCCGTATTCGCGGGTGCGCGCCTTGTCGGCCTTGTAAAAGCTCTCCCATATCTTCTCGCGGTCCTCGTCCGACAGCGGCGCGCCGCTGTTGAATACGCAGACCCTTACCCTGCCGCCCCCGCGTGTCAGGGAAACCTCTATCGTCCCGCCCGGCGGGGCGTGGTTTATCGCGTTCGACATGAAGTTCGAAAAAGCCTGCTCTATGCGGAACTCGTCGGCAAAGACCTTCGTCTCCTCCGCCTGCGGGACGGCGAGCGCGACGCCTTTTTCGCGGCAGGCGGGGGCGTATCTCGCCGCGGCGGCCACCGTGGCAGATATGTCGAACACTTCCCTGTCCATCCGCGTGAAGCCGGACTCGATCCGCGACAGGTCCAGGATGTCGTTGACGAGGCGGCTCATCTTCGCCGCCTCGTCGATTATAACTCCGCAGTAGTAATTCTTGTCCTCTTCC
>WQUN01000059.1 GCA_009782085.1 Bacillota bacterium | reverse complement strand
AACGGCCGGAAAACATGCCTGTAGGGACAAACCAGCGCTTTTTCGTCGATGCTTTCCCTTGTTTGCGCCTTTTCTTTGGGGGGAAGTGTCAAACCCAGGACAAATACTTCACAGGCGGAGCCGAAACGCCGAACGCTTCAACGGCGTTCCCGGCGGCAGGCTGTGATGATTTTAATCGGGATTCCTATAAGCCGTCAGCGGGAGGATATGGTAGTGGTAATGGCAATCGAATTCAACCCAGTATATCATCCATAAATTAACTATACATTGTCATTCTGAGGCGAAGCGAAGCCGAAGAATCTTAGATCCTTCGCTTCGCTCAGGATGACAAACCGCCCAACTGTTTTTGATATGCTGTACTTGTGCTGCGCCTAATCCTCGCAGTCCGCCAGGATATCCTTCGCGTCCGCCTCGATGAGGATCAGGTCGTCGCCGATCTGCTTCACGCAGTCCCATTTCACCTTATACTCCTGCTCCCGGCCGAATATCCCGAATATCTTTCCCGGCCCGGGGATTATCAGCGCCGTTATCTTCCCGCACTCGCAGTCTATCTCGATGTCGCAGATGAACCCGAGGCGGCAGCCGTCCTTGATGTTGATGACTTCTTTCTGGCGGAGCTCATAGATCCTTGCCATATGATCATCTCGCATATTAAAAGGTTACTAAGTATCTATGACAAAAAGTCCCCGGTTATTACGCCGGACAAACCTCTGGCGATTTTTTTTGGTGTAATACGAATCTCAGATCAATACTTCACAGGCAGAGCCGAAACGCCGAACGTTTCAACGGCGTTTCGGCGATAGACTGTGAAGATTTTAATCGAGATTCGTATAAGAGCTTCATTGGTAGGGCGGCGGGAGCGGAGCCCCCGCCCTGCACCGGCAACGTTTTAGGGTTTTGAAAACTTACCGCGCCCATTTCCAGCACGACAAACGTATGAAAGTATTTCTGCATAAAATAAGAGTTCCTTTTGTTGTGGGGCGCGCCGACCCCGGCGCGCCGTACCACTCAATTAGCACTATTTGCAATGAATATTGTTGCAAGCTCGGCGCGCCGGGGTCGGCGCGCCCTACATTCGTTGTGCAATTTGTATGTTCATGCGTTTGTCGTGTCATTTCCAGCATTTGCATTCGCAATTCGCCCCTTGACCATGTATAATAGACGTTGGTCGCATCATGACGAAAATACGACATATTGACATAAACCGGAGTGCGAAAGCATTAGCCTCCTCATGTCGTCGGCAAATGTTTTCAGCGCCCGGTATAAACGGGGAGATGAAATGAAAATCAAAATGAAGAAGCCAAAACTCTCTGCCTTTATCAAATACGCCTGTATAACCGCCGTGGCGCTGGGTATCGCCGTCGCCGCGTTTACGAAGAGCCAGGGCGGGAAAACCCGGATGACCTACACGGACTTCCTGAACGCCGCCGACGGCGGCGAGGTCGCCGAAGTAAGCCTGGGAGACACCTCCGAGTTCACGTTCAAGCTAAACTCCTCCGACATTACATACGTTACGGACAACCCAAGAGATCCGGGCTTCAAGCAGGATCTGCTCCTGAAAGGCATTGCCGTCACGGAAGGCGGCGCGGTCAACTCCGGCGCGCTCGGCTCCGTGCTCTGGCTGGCGCTGTTCGGGGCGGGATTCTACGCGGTTTTTCACATGAGGAGCAAAAACGGCGGCCAAAAGGCCCATTCCGAAATGGCGCTAAACGCCGAAAACGTGACCGCCGGCGACATGAAGCGCCTGAGTTTCGGCGACATTGCCGGAAACCTGGAGGCCAAGGAGAGCGTCGCCGACGTGGTGGACTTTATCAAAAACCCGGGAAAATACGCCTCTTACGGCGCGCGTATGCCCCGCGGGATCATCTTCTACGGCCCCCCCGGAACCGGCAAGACCTTGATGGCGAAGGCGATCGCCGGCGAGGCCGGCGCACCGTTCTACGCCGTAAGCGGCTCCGACTTCGTGCAGATGTACGTCGGCGTCGGCGCGGGGCGCATCCGCGAGCTGTTCAAGACCGCGCGGGAGGCCGGCCAGGCCGTCATCTTCATCGACGAGATCGACGCGCTGGCGAAGAAACGGGGCGCCAACCCCGGCGGCGGCAACGAGGAAAGGGATCACGCGCTGAACGCTCTGCTGACGGAGATGTCCGGCTTTTCCTCGGGCGACGGCATCGTCGTCATCGCCGCCACCAACAGGCTCGACACCCTCGACGAGGCGCTGCTCCGCCCGGGGAGGTTCGACAGGCAGATAGAGATCGGCCTGCCGGACTGCGCCGCGCGGCTGGAGATACTCCGCTGCCACGCCAGGAACAAGCCGCTGGACGCCGGCGTGGATCTGGGGGCCCTCGCGAAGCAGACCGTGTATTTCAGCGGGGCTATGCTCGAAAACCTCCTGAACGAGGCGGCGATAATAGCTGCAAAAAAAGGGGAGCAAACGATAACCGCCGGCGATATCAACGATTCCTACTATATAATAGTCGCTGGGAGCCCGAAAAAGGACCGCTCGGGGATCAAGGAGCGCGAAAGGGCGATAACCGCCTACCACGAGGCGGGCCACGCGCTGGCTTCCAAGCTGCTCCAGCCTGAGAACAGCGTGGCCAAGATAAGCATAATCCCGGGCACGAAGGGCGCGGGCGGATTCACGGTCAGCATCCCTCCGGACAAGCTCTACTATACCAAAAAAGAGCTGGAAAACCAGATGATCATGCTGTTTTCCGGCAGGGCGGCGGAGGAGATCGCCTTCGGCGCCGAAAACGTCACCACCGGCGCGTCTAACGACCTCGAGCGGGTCAGGCAGATCGCGCGTGACTATGTGACAAAGTTCAACATGCGCGACGGGTTTTTCTATGACAAAGAGACGGAAAAAAGCGAGTGCGAGGCGCTGCTCGGAAGCCTGTACGAAAAATCGCTGTTTACTCTCCGAAGCCGTGAGAAAACGCTGTCGGGCATCGCCGCCAGCCTTCTGGAACACGAGACCCTGGACGAGAAGGCCCTGGACGAGCTTATTGCGTGAGATTTCGGACAATTTGTCATTCCTTATATAGAATTATTTTCCATTTTTACTCTGAGTATCGAAAATATATCAGCCTGTCACGGTCAACCGTCATTCATTTAGTTGCCATTTCCGTCATATTCCCTTCGCCGATTCCAAAAAAGTTATACAATTTGACACTTGAATCTGTGATTTTTTGTAATCATGCACAATTTGAATCCCTTGAATCCAAAAGAATTCTAGCTAACATTACAATTTGTGTATTCTGCCCGTAGAGGAATTGTATTATCATTTCCTTATACAAAATGAGCGCATACGGAGGGCACTTGATATGACTAAGGAAAGGCTCAAAAAGGCTATCGGCGGAAATATACGCAAGGCAAGGCTGTCCCGCGGAATGTCGATCGACGAGCTCGCGGAGCTGTTGCAGCTGACGTCGGGTTTTGTCGGGCTGATCGAGAGAGGTTCCCGCGGCGCGACCGTTTACACGCTCTATAAACTCGCGGATATCATGGAGACGTCCATCGATTCGTTTTTCTACAGCGGGCCCGGCCCGAACACTAAATTCGAGGAGGACAAACCGGGCAAAAAGAACAAAGGCAATCCCAAAAAGGACAAGATAGCCAGTCTCATAGTCGATTTCAGCGACAGCGAATTCGACTTCATCATCGGCGTGATCAAAAACCTCAGGAGCCTGAATCACGCCGCCGTTCAAAAGGGAACGGACGACGAGGAAGACTAGAAAAATAAAGATATAAATGGGACGGCAATCCCGGCGCGCCTGTCAGGCGCTCAGGAAAACCGTCCCTTTTACGTGTTTTTGCAATGCCCGCGGGCGTAATTATTTCCTGTGGGTCAACAGCCTCGCGATAAAAATCACAAGGCAGGCCCCCGCGACGGAAATGATTATGTTGACGATGTTGAAGCTGAATTTCGCGCCGAAATCCGCGAAACCAAGGCGCGACGCGATAAACCCGCCGACCAGCGAACCGACGATCCCGAGTATGATGTTCAACAGCAGTGAATTATTGCTTTTCATCAGTTTACCGGCTATCCAGCCTACCAGCGCTCCGAAAATCACCCAAAGCAGCAGCGTTATCAGCATGTTTTCCCTCCAGATGTTTTATTTGTCCGGCCTTCGCGGCCTTCTATCCTTCTAATTATACGCAGCCGGCTTCGCCGCTATGCTTTTTTTCATACATGGCGCTCACCCTGCGCGGTATTTATGTTTTGTAGAATTCGCTCCATCTCAGAAGCAATCACCCTCACCGCCGCCATCCTCGCCAGCTGATGCGGCAGCGTCATGGCCGACAGGCTCCACCTGTAGTCCGCCCGCTCCAGCACGTTTTGCCCCAGGCCCAGGCTTCCGCCGATTACAAAGGCGATATCCCCGGAATGCCTGCGGAGCAAGGAACGAATCTCCGCTTTTGAGTATTTTTCGCCGTTCATGTCCAGCGCCACGACCGTCGTCGCGGCGCCGATCCGTTTCAGAATGGCCTTGCCCTCTTTTTCTTTGATCTGGCGCTTCTGCGCCTCCGAAAGACGTTCCGGCGCGCTTTCGTCCGGGACTTCGACGATCCGGAGCGGGCCGTTTTTAATGGAGCCGCTCCTTGCGCCGCCGATTGCGGAGCTATTGGCGTACTGGCTCCGATAATACTCCGTTCCCTCGGTGAAAAACCGCTCTTTCAGCCGCCCCACGCATATGATCACAATCACGGCAGGACCGCCGCCTCGCTCAGCCCGTCTCTGTCGGCGATCAAAAGGCTCGCGCCGTTCGCGAAGCCGCCCGCCGCGCTTAAAATCCCGCTCACGGTGTCCAGGGCTATCAGCGGGCGGTTGTTCTCCTTGCTCAAATGCCCCAGGTATATGTATTTCAGCTTGTCCGAAAAGGATTCGGCCAGAAGGCGGCCGGCGGACGCGTTGGACAGGTGCCCTCTTTCGCCCAGGATGCGTTCCTTTAATTTCTTGGGATAGCGGCCGTTGACGAGCATCTCCACGTCGTGGTTGCTTTCGAGAAGAACCACGGACGCCCCGGATATGTTCCGGCGGACTTCGTCGGTAACGGAGCCGATGTCCGTGCCGACGAAAATCTTGTGCCCCCCGGCGTAAAAGCAGTAACCGACGGGTTCGGACGAGTCGTGGGGGATGTTGAACGGCTCGACCTCGACGCAGCCAACGGACAGCCGTTCCCCGGGCTCCAGCGTCCGGGCCCGTTCGCGGGAGAGACGGCCCAAAGTGTCGTGCCGCTCGAAATAGCGCCAGGTCTTGGACGTGGCGTAGATCGTGAACCCGTACCGCCTGGCCAGTATGCCCAGGCCGGAGACGTGGTCGACGTGCTCGTGGGTGACAAAGACCGCCGAAACCCTGGCGCAGTCCACGCCGAGCTCGCGGAGGCCGTCCTCCACGCGCCTGCCGCTTATCCCGGCGTCGATCAGGATATGCGTATCCCCCGCGCCGACGTAGGCGCAGTTCCCGCCGGAACCGCTGGCGATGGGGCAGAAAGTCACGGGCATTGGGTGGATTCTCCTCATGAAAATGACATAACCGCGCATAAATCCGAATCGGCATTAATCCGATTCAGTATAAACGCTTTTCATACACGGCGCAACTGGAAAAAAGCCGCCGCGAAAATTCGCGGCGGCTTATATCGGATGCAGAAAGCATTTACCGGCAACATGAGGAGGTTAATGTTTTCGCCCTCCGGTATAATCGGTGCGGGATGGAACCCGCAGCTACAAAGCCACATTCCTCGTAGGGTAGGGGTTCCATCCCCGACCGAACAACCCGTAGGCTTATCCTTAACCTGTTGACATTGCCTTTTACTCTACAGCCCGCTCTCCGCATCAACCGCTTTGTCAAGTTCCTTTTCGGCGTCCTTTTTGTCCTTTTTGCCGAAGATGGAGCCCAGGTTGAACTTCGACAGTATCCCCGGCACCATGTCGATCAGCTTGTTCACGCTCTCCTGGTTCTTCACGTTGACCATCTGAACGGTCCCGTTCATCACCACGACCACGGCGCTCGGCGTGATCTTGCCGCCCAGCGCGCCGCCGCCGAACTCCTTGCCGCTCTTGCCCTTCTCGTCTGTCCCGGCCGTGCTGGTCACGCCCGCGCCCACGCCAAACGTCACCTCCACCAGAGGAATCAAAATGACGCCGCCGATTTCCACCGGCTCGCCCACGACGGTTTTGGAGGTGACAAACCTCTCCATCTGGTTGAACAGCCCCTCCAGGCTCGCGCTCAATCCTTCGCCCATAACTTTACCATCCCTTTCGAGTGATTACTTCCGTTTCAATATGGCCGGCCTGACGACCGCCCATACGGGCCTTGCAAAAATAAACGCCGCCGCCGGCCAGACGAACGAAATGAAGTACAGCCGGCCCCTGGCGTTGATTTTGTATATAAGGACCTGCCTTTCAAAATCCCCTCTGAGATTTATTATGCCGCATAATCCGAAAATTCCGCACAGCGCGCCAGCCAATCCGAGGACATACCCCGTAT
>WQUN01000058.1 GCA_009782085.1 Bacillota bacterium | reverse complement strand
GGTCGCCCTTGCAAAGGAGATGGCCCAGGCCACCTCCCTGCTGGCCGACAAGAAAAAAATCCGGCTCCGGTTCTGCGCCAACGCGGGCGAAAAGGTCATGGCCGTGGACAAGAACATGGTCGAACGGATACTGCTGAACCTCCTGTCCAACGCCATAAAGTACACGCCGTCCGGCGGGGAAGTCACAGTGACCGTCCACGACCTCAAAAACAAGGTGATCCTGACCGTCGCCGACAACGGGCGGGGCATCCCGGCGGACATCCTGGACAGGATATTCGAGAGGAACGTCCGCGCGCCCGGGACGGAGAACCAGGAGGGCTCCGGCCTCGGCCTGTCGATCGTCAAGGAACTCGCGGAGGTCATGGGCGGGGAAGTCTCGATCAAAAGCGACTCCTCCGGCACGTCGGTCGCCGTGAGGTTCCCGGTTATGTACATAGAAGACCCCAGGACCGCCGAAAAGGTCGCCGACCTGACCGCCGACAGGATGGTGCAGATCGAGCTGTCCGACCAGTATTTCGCGGAGCAGGAAGCGGAAGAGCAGTATCTGAGGCAGTATCTGGGGAACAGGTGATATACCGGAGTGCGAAAACATTAGCCTCCTCTGTCGACGTCGTCGGCAAATGTTTTCTGCATCGGGTATAATTGCCGTTAAGGAGCATTACAGCGAAGGCGCCCGCCCGCGGCGTAACCCCGGACAAGCGCCTTTTTATCTGCTCTCACTCTTTTTCCTCTTCCACGTCCGCCTCCGGCGCGTGCTTCTTGACCGACTCTATGCCGTTCATGCAGCCGCCTTTTGCCTTATAGCCCTCGCTCGCCAGAATGATCTCGCCGTTGCTCGCTTTAAGGCGGAAGCGGTACTCGCCGGCCTTGTCCGTGTACACTTCGTATTTGGGGTTGGTGAGTTTTTCGAAGCCGTCGGCGGTCTGATCCTCCACATGGGAGCCGGCGGCCTTCCTGACGCTCTCGATGCCGTCCGTGCAGCCGCCCTTCGAGCCATAGCTCTCGCTCGTTCCGATGACCTGGCCGTTGCCCGCGACAAGGTTAAAATGATATTTGCCCGCCGCCGAGGTTTTCCACGCAAATTTTCCAGCCATTGCGCATCCTCCTTAGTTTTTACGAGTTCCCTCGGAAAGTCGAAAACCGCATAAGAGCTGTCATTCTGAGCGTTAGCGAAGAATCTTCCGCCCATCGTTACGGCGCAATTTTGGGATAAAGACCCTTCGCTGCGCTCAGCTGACAACTGGGATTAATTGGCTTACGAGGGTACTCTTTACTTCATTATCTTGCTCTTCGCCGCGTTCAGAAGCTCCTGCCAGCTGCCGAAGGAGGAGTTCTCCTTGGCGACGCTGTCCAGCTTGCCCGGATCCACCTTGGATATATCCTCCGGCTTGCTTACGCCGAGCTTGGACAATAAACCGTTCAGCGACCCAAACTTGGTGAAGTTCTGTAAAAAATCCCCGCCGAGCAGCTGGCTGAAATCCAGCTTCGTGATGTTTTTGAGGTCGCTTATCTCAAACCCATCCCCGTCGGCGTCTAGCTGTTTCATGATGTTTCCCAGGTCCATAGCAGTTTCCTCCCCTAATGGATTGTTTTTTTATACGAATCTCTGAGATTCGTATTAGACGTCATATTCAAGTATAGCGGTTTCCGGGTCAAAGTCAAATAAAAAAACTCAGCCCTTACGCGAACACGCTCTCATGATACAAAAACTCCGCCGCCTCGCCGGCCTCCGCGCCGCTTAGCAAGGAGCGGTTCCCGACGGCTTCCAGCAGCTCCTCCTTGCCGAGTTTGCCCCGGCGGTACAGGTCCGTCTTTTCGATCAGGCTTTCCGCCTCCTCCACGGCCCTGTCGTATAGCTCCGGGAAGCTGCTCTCGACCGCGGCCGTGTTGTCCCAGGGCATACCCCACGGCTTTTTCCCGATGTTCAGGTAGTCTATGCGCCCGTCCGCCTCCTGGGGGTGTATAAGGCTGGAGACGACGCGCTCGCCGACGGTCAGCTCCTCGGCGAACTCCATCAGCTTTTTCCGCCTGCCCTTGCGGGATTGGAGCAGCCTCGTGATGTAGACCATGTACTTTATGGCCCTGTAGACCTCTTTTTCCGGAATCTCGCGGCCGTAGGCGATTTTGACCGCGGCGCTCATGGCTTTGGCGATTTCCCTGGCCTCGGGGGCCTCCGTCCGTATCAGCTGCCACAGCTTCTTGTCGGCCGGCTTCTGCCCGCTCATCATATTGAGCATCAGCACGTCTATGGCCGTCTCGAACGTCCTGTGATGGACGCTGTGGGTCAGCCTGCGCTTCCCGTCGCCCTCCACCTTGAAACCGCTCCTGTAGTACACGTAGGGGTGGGCGTTGTAATCCAAAGTATAGTGCGTCAGGAAGCCGGCGATATACGCGAAAATCATGTCGCCGTCGTATCGGCCGCTCCCCATCTCGTCGAGCATGGCGGACACGAAGCCGCCGAAATTAGACCTGTGCATCTCGCCGCCCAGGTTTTTGGAGTTTTTCCTGAGCAGCCCGGGCAGATAGAAAAAGAAAATGTCCGGCCCCTGGGTGCCTATATTGTAGAGCTGCCTGCGGCGGCTCAGGATTTTCCCGATGTCGGGGGGCAGCCGGTTCAGGACGGCCTCCCCGCAGATATAATGGGTGATGAATCCGGGCATGGAAATGTCCTTTCAAATCGATATAAAATCCCCGCGCACGAACACGGGCGTCTCCGTCCCGTCCCGGGAGACCCCGGTTATGCTCATGTCCGCCGTTCCGACCATGAAGTCCTCGTGGACAAGGGAATCGTTGGCGCCGAGGTCTCTTAGCTCCTCCTCGCTTTTGTCCCCTCCGCCCTCAATGCACGACGGGTACGCCTTGCCCAGCGCGAAATGGCAGGCGGCGTTCTCGTCGAAGAGCGTGTTGTAGAACATCAGGCCCATGCGCGCGATGGGCGACGTGTCCGCCACCAAGGCGACTTCCCCCAGATAGCTCGCGCCCTCGTCGTTTTCCAGGATGTTTTTCAGGATGGCGCCGTTCTTTTCGGCCTTGTAGGAGACCACCTTACCGTCCCTGAAGATCAGCTCGAAATTCTCGATCAGCTTGCCGCGGAACTGCAGCGGCTTCGAGCCGACGGCCCTGCCGTTGACGCCGCTTTTGAGCGGCATGGTGTAGACTTCCTCCGTCGGAATGTTCGGGTTGAACAGTATCCCGTCCCTGGCGCGGTCCCCGCCGCCGCACCAGACGTGCCCCTCGGGCAGCTCCACGGAGATGTCGGTGCCGATGGAATTCCTGAATTTCAGCGCCCGGAACTTATGTCCGTTCAGGAAATCCAGGCGGGCCTTGAAATTCTCGTTGTGCCGGCGCCACGTCTCCACGGGGTCGGGGCCCTCGTTCATGCGCGAGGCCTCGAATATGGCCTCCCAAAGCCTCTCCAGCGCCTCCTCCCCCGGAACTCCGGGGAAGACCTTGGCGGCCCACGCCCCGGACGGCGCGCCAATGACCGACCAGCGCACGGAATTGGCCATAACGGCCCGCATATGCTCCTTCGTGGCCAGTGACGAGGCTATACCGTGCCTCCTCAGCCGCTCCGGCGCGACGTTTTTCATCAGGTCCGGGTCGTCGGAGTCCACGTGCAGGTAGGCCGCGCCGCTTTCGTCCCAATGGCCGAAGCGGCGGACGGCCCAGTCGGGGTAAACGTCAAAGACCTTTTCCTCCGCCCGGAGGAACTTCATCTGAGAGCAGACCTCGTCCGACCAGTTCATTATGACCTCGGAAGCGCCGGCGTCGTAGGCGCACTCCGCGATAAGCCGGGCGATCCCGGCGTTCGCCACGTCGCAGCCGACGACCACGGGCTGGCCCGGCTGGACGTTCCCGCCGACGCGGACGAGGAGGTTGGCGAATTGCCTGAGTTTTGATCTGTCCATATATACCTCTCCGTCGGTGATTTTCAAAAGAAGAAACGCGGATTCTGCGGATTGCAGCGGATTCCCGCGGAAGGATTTTTTGTCATATGTTACCTTTTATATACGTTCTCTCCAACTCCGACAATTGCTTGTCTTTCATTTTAGTTAATATTTTTTCCGGAACCGATACGACAATGCACGCTTCGCACATACCCAGCGAATTTATCTGTATTCCGGACAGTACGCATTTGGCATCCCTGTTATATATACAATAACTGAACTCACAGTTCATATAATCATCCTTTTTATAGGGAATGTGTTCCTATTAAATATGATGATTATATACCCCATAATCTAGACAATCAATAGATTTGCGGAGGACAAAAATGATTGTCTATGACAAATTATGGGAAACCATGAAAAATAAAGGAGTTACTACTTACACGCTGATAGAAAAACACAACATCGACACCAGGACGATCAGGAGACTGAAAGCCAACCAAAATATGACCACAAATACGTTAAACAAGTTATGCGATATCCTCGGATGCAAACTGGAAGACATCGCGACGCATGTTATCGCAGATTAGGCAACCTCTATAAACTGTCATCCTGAGCGAAGCAAAGGATCTTAAATAGCCAAAACATCAGATTCTTCGCTTCGCTCAGAATGACAAAAAGGTGGTTATAGAGGTTGAGATAATCGCAGATTAAACGGAACAAGCAAGATTTTTCACTGTTCATTGTTCACTGTTCACTGCGCGCGAAGCGCGCCCAGCGCGCCTACAGTCTATGCATACTGTCAAAAATATCCTCTCTCTGCAGCTTTATCTGCACCCCCGTTTCCTCCCCCAGGGCGTCCAGCTCCTCGCAGAGCACCTCGAACCTGCGCGAGACCCCCTCTATGTCCACAATCATCATCATGTGGAAATAACCCTGCACGATTGTCTGGGAGATATCCAGGATGTTGATGCCCTGCTCCGAAAGATATGTGCACACCTTCGCGATTATGCCGATCTTATCGTGCCCCAGCACGGTTATTATACCCCTCATATTTTTTTCTCCCATCATTTTCATCAGATATTTTACGTCCTGCCTCGACAGCTCCGCCTTGAGCAGCAGTTCCGGCCGTTTTTCGAGCGTCAGGCGCAGGGACTCCCGCCGCCGCCATCCGGCGATGTTTTTGTGGTTCCCGGTTAGCAGGATCTCCGGAACGGACGCGCCCCGGAAGACCGGCGGCCGGGTGTAATGCGGATGCTCCAGCAGCCCGTCGGAAAAGCTCTCGTTCTCGAACGACTCCCGCTTGCCCAGGACGCCGGGAATCAGCCGCGAGACCCCGTCTATGACCGCCAGCGCGGCGATCTCTCCGCCGGTGAGTATGAAATCCCCGAGGGAGAGCTCCTCGTCCACGGCCGCGTCCAGGGCCCGCTGGTCGATCCCCTCGTAGTGCCCGCAGAGCAATATGACGGCCTCCGTTTTGGCCAGGCGTTCCGCGCGGCTCTGGTCAAACTTTTTGCCCTGAGGCGTCAGATATATGACCGGCGCGTCTTTGCCGGCGGCGCGTTTCGCGAAAGCGCAGGCGTCGGCGACGGGGCCGGGGGCCATGACCATCCCCGCGCCGCCGCCGTAGGGCTCGTCGTCGGCTTTCCCATGCTTATCCGCGGAAAAATCCCGTATATCCAGGCACTCGACCGAGATAAGCCCCTCGTCCGCCGCGCGTTTCAGTATGCTGTGCCCGGCGGCCGCGCGGATCATCTCCGGGAACAAGGTCAGAACCAGGAATCTCATAACTCCCGCAGCCCCTCCGTCAGCGCGACTGTCATTGTCCGCTTTTCCGTGTCCACGTTCAGCACGCACTCCCTGACCGCCGGGATCATCAGCTTTCCGCCGACCACGTAGACGTCGTTGGCCCCTGTGCGCAGGACGTCCGTCAAAACGCCCAGCGCCTCGCCGCCGGCCGTGGCTACTTCCAGGCCGATCAGGTCCCTGATGTAATATTCCCCCTCTTCCAGGGGCAAAGCCTTTTCCGGCGGGATCTTGACCAGCGCGCCGCGCAGCTTCTCCGCCGCGGCGACGTCGTCCACGCCCGCCAGTTTCAGGAACACGAGCCCGGAACGGACGCGGGCGGATTCCACATGATAGGCGCGGGACGGCGGTTGGACGGAGGCCCCGCGGTCGGGCGGTTGGGCGGAGGCCTCGCGGACATGCGGTTGAACTACGACCCCGCGGTCGGGCGGTTGGGCGGCGGCCCCGCGGTCGGGCGGTTGGGCGGCGGCCCCGCGGCCGGCACGCGGCGTTTTATGCGCGGCGGCCCGGCTGTCCGGCGGGAATTCCAGAAAAACCTCGTCCAGCAGGCCGAAGCGGGAGGGCTCGTCGGTCAGGGGATAGACCCTGAGTTCGCCCGCAAGGCCCCTCGGGGAGAGGATCTTGCCGATTTCGAAATAGGCTGGCTGCAAGGCGGCCTCCTGATGATTTTGAGAGCACCCTCGGAAACCAATAAATCCCAGTTGTCACCCTGAGCGAAGCGAAAGGTCTTTATCCCAAAATTGCACCGTAACAATGGGGGGAAGATTCTTCGCTATCGCTCAGAATGACAGTCCCGGTGCGGCTTTCGAGTTTCCGAGGGAACTCTTCT
>WQUN01000057.1 GCA_009782085.1 Bacillota bacterium | reverse complement strand
CCGACGACGCATACTCGCAGGAGGTCTGCTAGGAGGCGCTGACGCGGCAATCCGGAAAAATGGCCGCAAAGACGCCGGAAAATAATTCCCGAGGAGGTCTCATTTTGGCGAGCGAGGAACTGCTCATAAAGGCCATGACCTGGCAATACCCGGAGGAGATACCCGTTTCTGTGGGCGTCCTTCCCGCCGTACTCCTTAAGCACGGCGAAAAAATGGCCGATATAATGCGGGAATACCCGCAGTTTTTCGGGACGATCAAAGACGGTTACTCCGCGGAGGACCACTGGTATCCGCAGAGGTACCACGTCGGCAGCTACACGGACGAGTGGGGCTGCGTCTGGGAGAACATCGGCGAGGGGCAGGACGCCATAGTCAAGGGGCATCCCCTGCCGAACCGGGAGGACATCCTGACGCTTAAAATCCCGGAAAACCGGGACGGCAGCATCCCGCACGGCTTCCTGTACCTGAGGCTTCTGGATCTGCGCGGTTTCGAGGAGGCCATGACGGACTTCGCGGAGGAATGCCCGGAGCTCCGTATCCTGATCGACAAGGTAACGGAGCACAACTGCATCCAGACCGCCGTCCTGGCTGATAGGCCCGGAAAGGTCCTCTATTACGGGGACGACCTGGGTATGCAGCACGGGCTGGCCGTCGGCCCGGAAAAGTGGCGGAAATACCTGAAGCCCGCCTTCAAAAAGATTTTCGGCGTCGCGCGCGCGGCGGGCAAGCTCGTCTATCTGCACACGGACGGGTGCATATGGGAGATAATCCCGGATCTGTTCGAAGCCGGGACGGACATGGTCAACCCCCAGTTCCGGGCGAACGGCCTGGACAATCTCGCGCGGGTGTGCAAGGGCAAATATCCGATAAACCTGGACCTGGACAGGCAGATGTTCCCGTTCGCCCGGCCGGGGGAATGCGCCGACCACGTGAAAAGGTGCGTGGAGGCGCTGTATCTGCCGCAAGGCGGGCTCGGGCTTTCGATAGAGATCGGGCCGGACGTGCCGCTCCCGAATGTGAAGGCGCTGCTTAGAGCGGCGGATGAGTGTAGGTTTTACAGGTAATTAGCAAGGCCTCTCACTTTAGTGAGAGGCCTTGCTACACTGCTCATCTACCCGTTTAGGGTTCATTGAAAAATCTACCCGGTTAAGGGCTCTTTTATTCATTTCTATTCTTAGTATATTATTCGCTTTCCGGTTTGCTATTTTCCACATCTCTTTATATAAATCCACCTGCAATCGCCTCCGCAATACTTAGTGTTTCCATGGAAACCCGAAAGCCACAGCCCGCTGTCATCCTGAGCGAAGTAATAGATCTTTCACCTCCATGTCAAAAGCAAGATTCTTCGGCTACGCCTCAGAATGACAGAGAGAATTTCCATGGACACTCACTTATGCGTTATCGCCCGAGATTATTTTCCCGTGTTCAGCCTCAAATTTTTCTATATCCCGCCTAATCAAATACAGAATATGCGCGTTTGCCGAACGCCCCTCGTACTTAGCTATGTAATGCAGTTTTTCATGCAACTCCTCGTCCTCCAAGCGAATCCCGATGTGCCTCAGATATTTTTTCATGAACTCACCTCGAAAATATTTTCAGTGAGTTTAATTTAAGTACATATTGAGATATAATGGTTATTGTGTACTCTATTGGAGTACACAATATTTTATGAGGTGATTTCATGAAAACGGGTATTATAGGTTCAAGAAATTTGCTTGTGCAAAATTTTACGTTGTATGTCCCGGAGGAAACATCCGAAATAGTTTCAGGCGGAGCAATCGGCGTGGACACCTGCGCCAGGGAGTATGCGCACGCGCTTGGCATAAAGCTGACCGAATTTTTACCCGATTACCCAAGATACGGGCGTAAGGCTCCTCTTATACGCAACATGCAGATTATTGAATACTGCGATATTGTGCTGGCATTCTGGGACGGTATGAGCAGAGGCACGAAATATGTGATAAACAACTGCATAAATCGGGGGGTTCCGATCAAGATTTATCTGAGAGACAAGACATCCATGTTAGACTTTGTGGATTTGCCAAAGGATAAGTTCAAGGGATAAAAAACCAATGACATAGTTCACGAAACCATAGGGGCAGAGCTTGTTTTGCCCGAATCCCAGGGCAAACACAAGGTTTGCCCCACGGGAACCATTCGCCGAAATCCGGGTGGGCAAATTTTCCTGGGAATTCGTAGGGGACGTCCCCCTGGGCGTCCCGTTACCCGAATCTTACGACAACTGCGGGACGCCGAGGGCGGCGCAAAACTCCGGAACGCCGAGGGCGGCGTTCCCTACTGTATTATTGCGTATCCCGCTAAAATTTGCCGCACCCCCGAAATCTTAATCTGTTGGCATTCGATCCGTATCAAGCCCTGTACCCCCGCCCCGCGCCTTCCTCCACGTACTCGTCCAGCCGCCCGTTGCTGTACGTCAGCCCGGCGTAAATCTTCTGCGCGTTCTCCATGACCGGCTCCGCGCCGGACTGCGTCCTTTCGGCTTCCGCGAAGCTCTCGTAGAGCGGCCGCAGGATCCTCCCCGCGTCGCGCAGGCCGTCCTTGCGCCGCTGCGCGCGGGCCTCGTTCAGGAGCCTGTTCACATACAGGTATATCCCGTAGAGGTCGCGGGCGATGTCGTACTTGAAGTTCAGCCCGTCGATCAGGACCCTCACCGCGCCCTTGACCCGCTGGACGGCGTCCGGCCAGCCCTCCGACTCCGGGTCAACGGCCTCGGCGTCCTTCAGGAAGCCGAACAAAAGCTCATAGTTGATGAGGACGAGCTGCGCCGGGGTCGCAGACGCGACGCGCGCCACGTAATCGGTTGACATACCTGTCATTGGTTATCTCTCCAAATTTTTTATTGCAGCAGCGACAGTATCTGCTGCGGCCTCTGGTTCGCCTGGGCCAGGATCGCTATCGCCGCCTGGTATTTCACGTTCAGCCGGGTGTAGTCGGTCATGGCCATAGCCATGTCGGTGTCCTCTATGCGGCTCCTGGAGCGCTCGACGTTTTCCGCGGTGATGTCCAGGCTGCGGACGGTCTGGTCGAGGCGGTTCTGATAGGCGCCGAGCCTGGCGCGGATGCCGGAGATCTCGCCGATGGCCCTGTCGATTATGCCGACTGCCTCCGTCGCGCCGTCGTGGGACAGGTAGTTCAGGGTGCGCACAATTCCGCCGCCCTTGAACTCCGCGAAGCCGAGGGTCTCCGCCGTGACCTTGGGTATCTGCACGCTCATGCGCTGGTTGTACTCCGGGCCTATCTGCAGGTATATCGCGCCATAGCTCCTGATCTCGGCGGTCATGTCCGCGCCGCCGGACGCCGGGGCCCCGTCCGAAAACGGCGGCGAAGCGGCCGCGCTCCCGTTCCCGAAGAGGAAATTGTCCGCGGAGCCGGGGTCGGAGTTGAAAACCACCTTGACGGTCAGGCGGACGACCTGCCCGCCGGAGCTCGCTATGGTCACCTCGTTGCCGCTTGCCGTCACGGCGGCCCCGTTCAGGAAGTTCGCGTTCGGGACGCCGTTTTCGCCGTCAAACGAGTTGAGCGTGATCTGCGCGTCCGTACCCGCCGCGTAGATCGGGACAAAAGCCGGGTCGCCGGCGGTTATGGCCACGGTCTGGGCCGAGCCGGCCTTTTTGGTGGCAATAAAAGCATTATTCCCGGCGGCGTCGAACTTTATGTCCATCGCCGCCAGGTCGGCCGCGGCCGTGAGCTTGGCCCTGACGTCGTCCAGGGTGTCCGCGCCTGCTATCCTGACCTGCGCCTCGTTGATGTAAAAGACAAAGTCGTTCCCCAGAAGCGAGTTCAGGTTCGACAGGGCGGCGCTCGCCGGGAGCCCGGCCCGGTCGATCGTGTAATTCAGGTTCCCGGGCGGCACCGTGTCGGAGACGTAGTTTATGGCGGCGAACCCGTCGCCTATCCGCGGCCCCGCCGGCGTATTCACCTTGCTGAACTTGACCGTGTCCGCCTCCCCGTTCAGTATCTTCATCTTGTTGAACTCGGTCTTGTTGGCGCTGGCGGTTATCTCGTCCGACAGGCTGTCGATCTCCATCTGTATCTTTGCCCGGTCCTCCGGCAAAAGCGCGCCGTTCGCGGCCTGGACGGCCAGCTCGCGCATACGCTGGAGCATGGCGTGTATCTCGTTCAGCGCGCCGTCGGCCGTCTGTATCAAAGAGACGCCGTCCAGCGCGTTCTGGCTCGCACGGTTCAGGCCCATGACCTGCATCGAGAGCTTGTTCGCTATCGCCAGCCCCGCGGCGTCATCTCTCGCGCTGTTGATTTTCCTGCCCGTGGAGAGCTTCTGCATGGTGTCCGTGAGCAGCCTGTCCGTAGCCTTTAACGATAAAACCGTGTTCAAGGCCGGTATGTTTGACGCTATTCTCATATCCCCTGTCCCCTTTTTCGGCCGTTCGGCCGATTTCTCTGTTTTCTGTCATTCTGCCGTCGGTGTCGTCGATGAACTGGATTATCGCCGACGATATTTCAAGGGTTTCGCTTTTTAAGGCCATGTTTGTTGCCCTCCTGACTTATACCCGAGTTCCCTCGGAAACTCCAAACCCGCATGAATACAGGGTTATAAATATAAAACCAATTTAACGTACCACCATGTAGGGGCGGCCATTGGCCGTCCTCGGACGCGCAATGCGCGCCCCTACGCGGATGGCAATAAATGGTTTCAGAGGGTACTCATACCCCTGTTTCAACCCCGAATGCGATCTCTCCCGCCGCGAAGCCCGCCTCCGCCAGCCCCCGCGTCAGCGCGCCCGCGTTTTCCCGCAGGCGGCGCGCTGCCTCCGCGCTTTCCGCGCCGACGGACACGTCCGCCGTATCCTCTCTTTGCGTGAAATACGCCCGGACCGTCCCCAGCCGTTTGGTTCTCAGCGCGATATACACCTTCGCCCCGCCCTTTTCGAGCGCCTCCTCGTTCAGCACGTACATGTTCAGCCCTGAGACGCCGCCGCGGAGCCTGATCGGAAGCTGGAAGGAATTTTTTTTCCGGATATACCCGCCGACCTTTACCGCGTTTTGGATCAGCCTTAGCCCGCGCGCCTCCGGGGCGTCAAAGTCCTCCGCCCCCGCCAGGGCGCGTCCGAGCCCGGCCAGTATTTCCGCCGGCTCTTTGCCGCTTTTGAGCGCTGACAGCTCCGTGTCCAGGATATACTCCGATATCTCTTCCTTTGTCTCCTCGTCCAGGCCGTCCAGCGCCTCCTCCGCGAAAAACGGGTTCGCGGCCAGGCTTTGGGCGGCGACGGCGTTTTGGAGCGTGACCGGCACGCCGTTTTGCTCCATCCAGTAGACCACCCCCGGCGGCGTTTGCGCCAGAGCGTTCAGCCTGTTCAGCGCCAGCTCCGCGGCCCGCTCCGATATGCGGTTGGCCTCCGGAAGCTCCGCGGCGAGTTCCTCGAGCGGGGCGCTCCGCCAGTCCGGCCTGCCCCGGATCATCTTTGCCAGAGCCTCGGCGTCGCCGGCCGCTTTTTCGGCGAATTCCCCATAGACCAGAGCGCCGTACCCGGCGCGGCGTTCCCCCAGAGCCCTCCTGATGTTCCCCTCCGGGGCCTCCGTTTTCACCCTCTCGCCGAAGTCCCGGCCTATCAGTACGTCCACGTCCGTCCGCCGCGCGCCGGTTCGCTGGAAGTATTTCGCGGCCTCCAGCAGATTGCCCAGGGTCAGCTCCGCGCCGCTTTTAAGCGCCGTCCCCAGCGCCGCGTTTTCGTTTTTCCCGATGACGCCCAGCGCGCGGTAGACCGCCACGACGGCCTCCCTCTGGCCCGGGCCGAGTTCGCTTTTTCTGTCCATGTCGGCTATGGCGGCGGCGATTTTGCCGTTCAGGTCGTTCCCGTACTCGTTCCTGAAGGTCTTGATGTATTCCAGGATACGGTCGACGCTCATGTCCAGCGGGTTAAGGCCGTCCTTGATCATGGCCGCCGCGATGCGCGGATGGAGCGACGACTCCACCGCCCGGAGCCTGGCGTCGATGGCCTTTACCTCCAGCAAGGAAGCCTCGCCGATTTCCATGCCGTTCCTGGAGAGGATCGCCGCCGCGCGGACGGCGGCGTCCGTGGGCTCCACGCCGATGCCGGCCAGAAAACCGGAAAACTGGCCCTTCACCAGGCTGAACGAATCCCCGAAGCGGGGGTCCGGCGCGGTTGAAAAGGCCTCCAGGCTGTCCAGCACGGACTGCCGCGCGGCCGTGACGGAGCGGTGGACGCCGTTCACGCTGAATTCGATGCCGCCCCGGATTATGTCCGCGAAGACGTTGCACGTCAGCGGCCTGAAGCCGCCGAGCTTGTCCCGGAGCTCCGCCATTGCCGAGACGTTGGCATAGCCGTCGTCCGCCCCCGCCGCCCTGAGGACGCGGCCGCAGGCCTCCCGCTCCGCCGCGCGCAGCTCCTCCAGAACCTCTTGCAGGGGCAAAATGTCGATCCTGACGTTCTTCCCGATAAGCCTGTTGGCCGCCTCGTGGGTGAGCTTCAGCCGGATCTCGGCGAGCTGCCGCTTCGCGGTCAGGCCGGCGGCGTCCGTCCGCGTCTCCGGCGGATAAAGCGTTTCCGAAACGGCGTCCCTGAGGTTGGCCAGATTGACCGGCAGGCCGCGCTCCGTCAGCATCTCCGCGTATCCGGCGGCCATGCGCGGGAGCGCGCGCGCTATGGACTCATACTCCGCCCGCAGGGCGGCGGCGGACATCCGTCCTCCGGAAGCGTCCGTCCGCAAACCGTCGCCGGCCTCCGCCCGCAGGGCGGCAGTGTTCGGAGACCCGGCGGCGTCCGCCCGCAAACCGGCCTCCGCCTCCATCAGATCCGCCTCGAGAGGGCCGGCCCCGGCGCGGATCTTTTCCGCCGCGAGGCCGAACACGCGGCCTATGTCGACTTTGTTCCCTATATCGCTCAAAAACCTGTATTTCCCGATGTTCTCCCCGCTGACCGGCAGGCCGCGGGCTATCAGGAAGCGGGCCGCCTCCGTGTTTTCGGCGTTGTTTTCGACTCCCTCCCGCGCGAAGACGCTCCCGAGGCTGTTTTTTATGTCGTCCCAGACCTTGCCGTCGGGCTCCGGGGCGATCCCGGGCGCGAACGGCCCGTCCTCGTGATAGCCGGTCACGGCCCCGGCCGGTTCCGCGCCGCCGTTCGAGAACTGCCCCACGTAGACGGTCTCCACGGTGACGGGCTTCCCCGAGCGGATTATCGAGGCGATCTGCCCGTCCTCCAGCTTGTCGGGTATCCTGGCGCGGACGCTCTCCAGCGCGGCCAGGTTCCTCGGGGTTACCGGCAGGCCGGCGCGCCTGAGGCTCTCGGCGGCTGCCCCGCCCGGCGGGGCTTCATCTTCCTTCGGCACGCTCTCGATTTCGGCCAGGGCGGCGTTCAGCATGGGCAGACTGATCTTTTCCAGGCTGATGCCGCTGGCCAGAAGCTCCCGCACCGCGTCCGGCGAGGCGCGGCCGCCGGCGTAGGCCAGCTCCCGCCTGATCCTTCCCAGGGCGCGGGCTTTTTTAAGCCGGACCTCCTCGACGCTCTCGGGCTTTTCGGCCTCGACGCCCGGGATCGGCCGCAGTTCCCTGAAAAGCCCGGCGATCCCGCGGCCTTGCGCCTTTCCGCCTCCGACGGCGGGCCTGCCGTCCGAAACGACCTGCCTCAGCGTAAGGCCGTTCCCGTCGTTCCCGCCGACAATAAAGCGCAGTATGTCGCCCGGCCTGCCCATTACCGAATCCGCGTCAGCGCGCCATTCGGCGGCGAACGGCCTTTTAATGGACAGGACGGCCTTCCCGTCCTCGATCCTCTCGTATGTGACGTCCAACGCCGTTTTTGGCGTCAGCGCGGCCGCCCCCCGGCCGCCGCCGGCCTTTATTCCGTCCGGCAGCCCCGGAAGGAAGCCGGCCCGCGGGCCGAGGCCGACCGGCGCGTTCCGTTCCTTAAGCGATACGGTTCCCCCCAAGTTTTTCACTCCCCGTGTGAACTGCTTCTCTCTGTGTATCAATCCGTATATCAACAATTATACCGGAGTGCGAAAACATTAACCTCCTCCGTCGCCGGTAAGAGTACCCTCTGAAAGTCGAAAACCGCATAAGAGCAGTCATTCTGAGCGTAGCGAAGAATCTTTCCCTCTATACCGGAGTGCGAAAACATTTGCCGACGACGAGCCGACACGACGGACGCTTTAGCGGCGTGTCGGCGACAGAGGAGGTTAATGTTTTCGCACTCCGGTATAGCCGGACAATTTCAGACTTAGTATCCGCCCCTTAAAAAAAACAATGCTGGGAAAGGTTGAGCACAATTACAAATATTTGCGCGGCGCGGCGGCCAAACAGATAAACAGCATGCCGAAACCATTTGCCGACGGCGCCGACAGAGAAGGCTGATGTTTTCGCGCTCCGGTATGGATTTTGCACAAATAAAAAAGCGGCTTTGCCGCCTTATACGAATCTCAGATTAAAACTTCACAGGTATTAAATATTTATTAAACTTCTTCGGAAATTGGCGTTTGTCATTCTGAGCGAAGCGAAGAATCTTGATTATAAGACCCTTCGCTTCGCTCAGCTGACAACGAAAAATCAATTTCCGAAGAAGTCTATTAATTCCGCCCGTTCCCGCTCACACGCTCTCCGCGATATTCCCGATCAGCTCCTCCGTCTGGCTCCAGCCCAGGCACGGGTCGGTTATCGACTTGCCGTATACGTTGCTGGTTTCGATATCCTGGCGGCCCTCCTCGATGAAACTCTCGATCATCAGCCCCTTTATCATCGTGTGCAGAGTCTCGTCCCACTGGCGGTTCACCAGCACGTTTTTCACGATGCGGGGCTGCTCCAGGTACTGCTTGCTGGAATTGTCGTGGTTGGCGTCCACTATGATCGCCGGATTTTGCAGGTTCCGGGATCTGTACAGAACGGCCGCGGCTTTCAGGTCCTCGTAGTGGTAGTTGGGGATGCTCTCCCCGTGCTTGTTGACCGCGCCGCGGAGTATCGCGTGGGCCAGAGGGTTCCCGAACGAACGGATCACCTGGTTCCTGTAGATGAACTCGTGGCCGGACTGCGCCGCCTGTATGGAGTTCATCATGACGTTTATGTCGCCGCTGGTGGGGTTTTTTATGCCCACGGGCGTGTCTATCCCGCTGGCGACCAGCCGGTGCTGCTGATTTTCGGAGGAGCGCGCGCCGACCGCCACGTAGCTCAGCAAATCGGCCAGGTACATATAATTCTCGGGGTACAGCATCTCGTCGGCCGTGGGCAGGCCGGCCTGCTCCAGCACATGCAGGTGTATCCTCCGTATGGCCAGTATGCCTTCCTTGAGGTTGGGCTTCTTTTCGGGGTCGGGCTGATGGACCAGGCCCTTGTAGCCGCTTCCGGTGGTGCGCGGCTTGTTGGTGTACACCCTCACCGCGACGACCAGCTTGTCCGCGTAGAGTTTTTGCAGTTTGGACATCCTGCAGGCGTAATCTATGACGGCCTCCTCGTTATGGGCGGAGCAGGGCCCGATTATCACCAGGAATTTGCCGCTTTCCCCCGTGATAACGTCCGAAACCGCCTTGTCGGAAGCCGCCTTTTGTCCGCGCAGCCTCTCCGACAGCGGCATTTCATTGATGACGCCCTCGCAATCGAGAACTTCGTCGACGATCTGTACATTCATGCGGATCATTTCCTCCCAAACTTGATGGACTTGTCCTCATACCTGACGGCGAACGGGCCGACGCGCAAGGCCGAACAGCTCCCGTTCGGGCTCATGACGTGCTTCAGGCAGACGACAAGGCTTATTATGAACGTGCCTATCCGCACCTCCACCATCGGCTCCAGCAGAAGGACGGCCAAAGCGGTGATGACGAAGGCCGCGATGGTCATGGACGAATCCGGGGTTATCACTATGACGAACTTGAATATCAGCATGATTATAATGAGAAATAACAGCACTTTGCTGACCCCGATAAGGCCAAGCAGCGTCCCGAAGGACACGGAGAGCGCCTTGCCGCCCTTAAACCACATGAACGGGGAAAACGCGTGCCCCAGCGCCGGCGCGATCATCACCGGGACGAGATACAGGCCGGAGACGCCCATGTACGACGCCGCCAAAAACACCGGCACAAAGGCCTTGAGGACGTCAAACGCGATGCATACCGCGCCGATGACGGCGCCGGCCGCGGCCACCGCGTTCGCCCCGCCGGGGTTTTTGTCGTCCGCCGCGTTCCTTATGTCAATTTTCCTAAGCAGCCTTGGAATTATGTAGGAATACATGACCGAGCCGGACAGGAACCCAATTACTGTCATGATTATGCAGGTTTGCATCCCGTACCCCCCCTCACGCGTTACTTTTCGGATGAGCCCCTCTGTTTTTTACGGCTTTGCGCCAGCTCCATGATAAGGTCGCCGGCGTCTTTGGCCGCGGTCACGCTGCAATGCTTCTCCTGGGCCGCGATCATGGCCGCCCTGGCTTTCGGGTCCGCCAGCAGAGCGCAGGCCGCGTCCGCCGCGTCCTTAACCGTGCCGGCCGACACGGCCATCCCGCTCCCGGCGATGTGTTCGGCGTTCCTGGCCTCCCCGCCGGGGATCGGCATGGTTATCACGAGCGGCACGCGCTTGGTCATGGCCTCGGTGGTGGAGAGGCCGCCCGGCTTTGTCAGAAACACGTCCGCCGCGTCTATCAGCGCGTCCACGTTGTCTATGAAACGGAGCGCCCTGACGCCCTCTATGCTTTTCGTCTTCTCATAGACCGCGGCGTTGTTGCCGCATACGGCTATGACCTCGGCGTCCGGCCTCCTGCGGACAAGCTCCGCGGAGAGCTCCGGTATCTTGCCGTAGCCCATGCTCCCGCCCATCACCGCGAAAACGGTTTGCTTTTTTATGCCGAACGCCGCGCGGGCCTCGTCTTTCGGGATTTTGCGGTTAAACCGGGCGCTGACCGGGATGCCGGTCGGCGCCAGCCTGCTCCTGTCCATCCCCTTGGCGGCGCATTCGTCCGCCACCGCCTGATTGGCGACTATGCTGCGGTCCAGGCGCATTTCCTCCCAGAACGGGCTGCACGTATAGTCCGTGAGTATGCCTACGCTGGGTATGGAAAGGCCGTGCTTCTCGATCAGCCTGGTCACCGAATGCGCGCTGAACATGTGCGGGCAGACTATGACGTCCGGCCGCTCCTCCTCGATCATTTTTTTGAACGCGCCGGTGTAGAACGTGTTCATCATATATATCGGCGAGTGCCTCTTCGCGGAGCTGATATGTTCCGCGAAGGCGTAGAGCGCGCCGAAAAACCTGGGGACGTGGTTGACCGCGCCGTCGTACAGCCCGGAAAAGAACCCCGACTTTTTGCGGCCTATGTCCAGCACGTCCACTATGCGCGTGTCGGCCCCCAAAGTGTCCAGGTACTCCTTGACGGCCAGCGCGGCGCATTTATGCCCCTGCCCTGTGTTCGTCGGAAAAATCAATACTTTCACGCTTTTGTCCCCCGCCGGAGGCGTCTTCCAATAACCGGGTTCATATGAATAAATGCTCCGCTCAGTATAAATATACGCTTATGGCGAAAAAAGTCAAGCGCGACCCGCGACCCGGGCACGACACAGGCATGAAAGTATTTCTGCATAAAATTAGAGTTCCTTTTGTTGTAGGGCGCGCCGACCCCGGCGCCGTTCCACTCATGGCACTATTTGCAATGAATATTATTGCAAGCTCGGCGCGCCGGGGTCGGCGCGCCCTACATTCGTTGTGCAATTTATATGTTCATGCGTTTGTCGTGGACCCGCGACACAATGGACAGAACGAACAGCGTCTTATATAATACTACACATGTGGCCATTTAGATACAGGTAATGTTATACTGTATATCCATAATGGGTTTCCGCAGAACCCCATTGAGTACCCTCGGAAACCATTTAGTACCAGTTGTCACCCTGAGCGGAGCGAAGGGTCTTTATGTTAAAATGGCACCGTAATATGGGGGAAAGATTCTTCGCTTACGCTCAGAATGACAGCTCTTATGCGGTTTTCGACTTTCCGAGGATACTCCCATTATTCGCGGAAGGTGATCTGTTTGGATACCGATACGCGCGTCCCGAAGCCCGCCGGCGGGGCGCAGGAAGCCGCGCCCGGCGGCGTTTACGCCAGCGCGGTCATCCCCGTCCGCGGCATGTCGTGCGCGGCCTGCGCCCAACGGGTGGAAAAGGCCGTAAAAAAGCTGGACGGCGTGTCCGCCGTTACGGTCAGCTACGCCTCGGAGAAGGCCGCCGTGACCTACTCGCCGCAGGCGCTCCGCCTGTCCGAGATACGCGGGGCGATCGAAAAAGCGGGCTATAAAGCGCCGGAGCCGGCCAAAACGGACGCCGCCGCCGCCGACCTCGCCCGGAAGCGCCGGGAATTCAAGGTTTTGCTGGCTAAATTTATCATAGCGGCGGTTTTCTCACTGCCCCTGACGTATACAGCCATGGCCCCGATGTTCGGCGGATGGCTCCCGGCGGCCATTGACCCCGCCGGCGAGCCGCCGGCATACGCTTTGGCGCAGTTTTTGCTCGCGGTCCCGGTCATCGCCGCGGGCTATAGGTTCTACGCCTCCGGTTTTCCGGCGCTTCTGCGGCGAAGCCCGAATATGGACTCTTTGATAGCCGTCGGGACGGCGTCCGCCGCGCTTTACAGCGTCCGGGGCCTGTTCCGCGCGGCCGGGGACGCCGCGCCTGCGCTCTATTTCGACACCGCCGGGATGATCATCACGCTGATACTGCTCGGGAAAACTTTGGAAGCCGTGTCAAAGGGCCGCGCCGGCGAGGCGGTCCGGAAGCTGACCGGGCTCGCGCCCAGGACTGCGGTCATTTTGCAAAGGGTCCCGGGGAAGGAAGATTTGGCCGAGAAGGAGATACTGATAGACGAGCTGGAGGCCGGGGACATCGTGACGGTGCGCCCCGGCGCGAAGATACCCGCCGACGGGACTGTCACCGAGGGGCGCACGGCCGTCGACGAGTCGATGCTGACGGGCGAGAGCATACCGGCGGAGAAAAGCGCCGGCGACCCGGTCTACGCCGCCACGGTCAACACGTCGGGCATGATCCGCTTCAGAGCCGAAAAAGTCGGCGCTGAGACGGCCCTGTCGCATATCATACGCCTCGTCGAGGACGCCCAGAGCTCCAAGGCGCCGATCGCGCGGCTGGCGGACGTCGTCGCCGGGTATTTCGTCCCGGCCGTGTGCCTGATCGCCTTGGCCGCCGGGGCCGCCTGGTATTTCGGGACGGGCGGGGACGCGGCCTTCGCCGTGTCCGTCTTCATCTCCGTGCTGGTGATCTCCTGCCCCTGCGCGCTGGGGCTGGCCACGCCTACGGCCGTCATGGTCGGCGCGGGCAAGGGCGCGGAGCTGGGCATATTGATAAAGAGCGGCGAGGCGCTGGAGACTGCGCACAGGATAGACGCCGTTTTGCTGGACAAGACCGGGACCATCACCGAGGGAAAGCCGGTTGTTACCGGCATAATCGCCGCCGCCGGCATAAGCGCCGACGGCCTGCTTAGGCTCGCGGCCTCGGCCGAGGCCGGCTCGGAACACCCCTTTGGGCGGGCCGTAGTGGCCGGGGCGCGGGAGCGGGGCCTGGAACTCTACGAGACGGAGAGCTTCGCGTCGGCCGCCGGGCTGGGCGTCGAGGCGCGGCTGAGGGGGGCGGGAGGTTTTATAGGAAACGGGGAATTTGCCGGACGGCCCGGCGAGGCGGTATTTATAGGAAACGGGGAATTCGCAGGCCGGCCCGGCGAGGCTGCAGGGGACGTCCCCCGGACGTCCCCCCGTGAATATAACGCGCCGGATATGGAACGGCCAGGCGAGGCGGTATTTATAGGAAACGGGGAATTTGCCGGACGGCCCGGCGAAGACGCAGGGGACGGCCTCCGGACGTCCCCCCGTGAATATAACGCGCCGGATATGGAACAGCCCGGCGAGGCGGTATTTATAGGAAACGGGGAATTCGCAGGCCGGCCCGGCGAAGACGCAGGGGACGTCCCCCGGACGTCCCCCCGTGAATATAACGCGCCGGATATGGGACGGCCAGGCGAGGCGGTATTTATAGGAAACGGGGAATTTGCCGGACGGCCCGGCGAGGCCGCAGGGGACGGCCTCCGGACGTCCCGCCGCGAACATAACGCGCCGCAATCGTGGGACGCCGTGCCGGACGGCGCGGAGTATACCGGACAATTTCTGACCGTCCTCGCCGGGAACCGGCGATTCATGGAGGAACGCGGCGCGCCGGCAAGCGAAATGGCAAAAGAGGCCGAAACCCTGGCGGCAAACGGCGGGACGCCGATGTACGTGGCGTACGGCGGGCCGGACGGCCGTTTCCGCCCGGCCGGGGTCATAGCCGTGGCGGACGGGGTCAAAAAGACCAGCCGCGCGGCTGTGGAGAGCCTTCGCGGAATGGGCGTCGAGGTGGCCATGATCACCGGCGACAACGCGGCCTCCGCCGCGGCGGTCGCCCGGCAGGCCGGGATCCCGAGGGTGCTGGCCGAGGTTCTGCCCGGCGGCAAGGCGGAGGAGGTCAAAAAGCTCCGGGCCGCGGGCCGCGTGACCGCCATGGTCGGCGACGGCGTGAACGACGCGCCGGCGCTGGCCCAGGCCGACGTCGGCGTCGCGATAGGCTCCGGCGCGGACGTGGCCGTCGAGTGCGCGGACATAGTCCTTATGCGCTCCGACCTCACGGGCGTGCCGGACGCGATACGCCTCAGCCGGCGGACGATGCGGATCATCAGGCAGAACCTCTTCTGGGCCTTCGGCTACAACGCGGTCTGCATCCCAATCGCCGCCGGGGCGCTGCGTCTTTTCGGCGGGCCGCTGCTTAACCCGATGATCGCCGCGGCGGCGATGAGTTTGAGTTCGGTCACGGTGCTTTTGAACGCGCTGAGGCTGAGGAGGTTTAGATAATACGAATCTCAGATTAAATACTAAATGTATAAGAAGCATACCTTTCTATATTGAATGACGCGCCGTATATGTTATACGAATCTCGATTAAAATCTTCACAGTCTGTCGCCGAGAACGCCGTTGAAACGTTCGGCGTTTCGGCTCCGCCTGTGAAGTATTAATCTGAGATTCGTATTAGGCGGGG